>NZ_WEII01000043.1:0-43181 GCF_009183805.1 Bacillus sp. B2-WWTP-C-10-Post-4
ATACTTCTCTTCGTGACAAAACATCCAGTTTTCCCAATTTTCAGGACCCGCGTAACTCTCTATCATTTTCACTACATCCCCCTCTTCTAAGCGAATTGGATTAGGATAATTGCTAACATGTGATTTTATAACGATATATTTCATAACAACCTCTAATAATCAGAAAATTAAGTTATAATATCATTATAACTTAAAGAGGAGGAATGCACGCATGTACTACAACACTTCATTCGAAAACGATCAACCTGTAGGCCGTCTATAAACTAAGACGGGCTTATAACACATACACTATGCCTCGTCTTAGGGAACTCATATTACCCTAAAAATAGACGGAGGTACTTCAAATGAAACAAACCATTTTAGGAGCTATATGTTTATCACTAGCAGCAAGTATATGGGGCGGTATGTATGTTGTTAGCAAATACGTACTCGATTTTATCCCACCACTAACACTCGTTTGGCTACGCTTTATCATTGCTTTTGTTGTTTTGTATGGCATTTTGAAACTAGCTGAGAAAAAGCAAAAGAAAAAAGTAACCATTCGCAAAAAAGATTGGCTCCTCTTCGCTTGGATAGGATTTATTGGATATTTCATTTCAATCACATGCCAATTTATCGGAACAAAATTATCCGACGCTCATACAGGCTCGTTAGTTACATCAGCTACGCCTGCATTTATGGTTATATTTGCAGCGCTCATTTTGAAAGAAAAACTAACCGCTCATAGACTTTTATCTACTATAATAGCGACAATCGGTGTCATTATCGTAATCGGATGGGATATTGAAATTGGCTCCTATTTTATCGGAACAATCATTTTAGTTGGAGCCGCTATTACGTGGGCCTTACTATCTATTTATGTAAAAATCGCTTCAATCCAATTTTCATCCTTAGTTATTACAACGTATGCCATATTCTTTTCACTCTTTTTTATTACACCTTTTATGATAGGAGAACTACAAACATCCTCTATCGGAACAGTAAATACGTACGTAATATTAGGCGTATTATACTTAGGAATCGTTTCAACAGCAGGTGCCTTTTTCCTTTGGAATAAAGGATTAGACTTAATGGATGCAAGCATCGGTTCCTTATTTTTCTTCTTCCAACCTATCGTTGGATCATTACTTGGTTGGCTCTTATTAAATGAGACATTAAATAGTAACTTTTTCATTGGTGGTATTCTCATTATATGTAGCGTTTTCATTACTACTTTTGAAAAGAAATAAAAAGCAGGCAGAGATTCTTAGTCTCTGCCTGTTCGCATTATTGGATCTTGGTCGTGAAAACCAATACAAATCGGTATATTACTTTGCACTTCACTACGTACACTTATAAAACTACACAGCGTTTTAGCAATTAAATATAAAGTTACACCGACTGCTTTTTCACTTGTGTCAAAGCCATTTCCATTATACATATCTGCTAATTCTACAGACCCCGGCCCCTCAATATTATATGTCCATTCAGATGCCCAATCATCGTCCTCTTCTTCAAGTGGAATATATTCCTCACAAATATAAAACTGACTATCCCATTCGTTATCAAGGTCATACTCAAAATAAATCGCTTTTGATTCTTCATTAGTAGCCATTTCTACAGCTGCATCCAAACCTACTCGAATACTTTCCTTATATGACTCTATATCAATTGCTTTAATTCGTTCTGCATATTCTGCAGACGCTAACATGCTACAAATTTCAAAATACTTCGCTTCTATTTGCTCTACTGCTAACGAAAAGACATCCTCTTGCATCTCTTCTAAATACTGAAATATATCCACACTAAACACTCCTCACTCTTTACGCACTCCAATGCGATGGACGGGATAACATTTTCGGTAATTTCGTATGCTTATCCCCTTTCGCTGCGTTAATTTGAACTTGCGTCAGAAAAATACTATTTGTAAAATCAGCCCCGCGAATATCTGCATCTCTTAAATCTGCTCCGATAAGATCTGCTCCTCTTAAATTTGCTCCATTTAAGTTAGCCGCAATTAAGTAAGCACCCCTTAAATTTGCACCTTGTAAATTTTTCTTTTTCAAATTTGCTCCCATAAGATCTGCTCCGCGGTGAATGATTCGTTTCTTACGTGCAGTATTCATTTCCTTCCATACTAATTCGCTCGTTTCTAAAAGAAGAATGTTCACCTCTGCCCTATGCATTGGAACATTTATTTTCATTAACTCATCTGGATTTAAATTCGAAAGTCGCTCTGTCTCCTCAATTGCGGTCTCCAGCTCTTTATGAATTGGCTGTGTTGCCTTTAAAAGAATCGCTTCATTCAAATACCAAAGCATTTCATGAAGTTGATGCATAACCGGAAAAGCATCGTACATTTTTCTTGCATGCTTTGCATCTTTCCGCCAATCAATCCCTTTAAACGTACCCTGAGAAATCTTCTGCCCAGCACCGAAACACTCAAATACTGTACAACCTTTATAACCTTTTCCTCTAAGATTTTTATGTATACTACATTTAAAATCTGATTGTAAGTTAGAACATGGTTTACCACCATCTTTATTCACTGCAAAATCTACCGATGCTGCGAACGGTAATGCAACGCAACATAGACCAAAGCATTTTTCGCAGTTTGCTTTTAAATGATCATTATGATTAGTCAAAATCTATACCCCCTGTTGTCTTTTGACTATTTCATAATATTCCAACTGTAATAAATAATCAATTTTAAAATAAACCAGCATCTTTCGTTTCAATTCATAACTTTATCATTCGATTTCCTTTCAATTGAAAAGGACTATTTCTATTTAATGAATTATAATTAAATTATAAATTTTCTAACTAAAAGGAGACTTATTATGGCACTAGAAATGAAAACAAACTGTCAAATTTGCGATCAATCGCTCGAACAAGATTCTGAAGCATACATTTGTGTATATGAATGTACATTTTGCGCACCATGTACAGAAGAAAGACATAACGTTTGTCCAAACTGCGGCGGCGAATTAGTACGTAGACCGAAAAAGAAATAATAAAAAGCAAAGCGATATCGCTTTGCTTTTGTTTAGGCATCTGAAATTATATATTTAAAAACTTCACACAAACAGGCTCTGGCACAACAACATCAGATTGTAAAAGTGTTAACTTACCTGTAGATTCATCTCTTGAAAATAACACAAGATTATGTGACTTTTCATTTGTAGCAACAAGAAACTTTTCAGTAGGATCTAATACAAAGTCCCTTGGCCAATTTCCTTCTGTAGATGTATGTTCCACAAATGTAAGCTGGCCTGAGTTTTGATCTACGCTATAAACAGCGATACTATTATGACCACGATTACCTGCATATACAAAGCGGCCGTCAGAAGAAATATGGATAGCACTGCCTTGACTATTTTCATCAAATTGTTCTGGAAGAGTAGAAATATACTGTAATTCTGTAAAGGATCCTTCTTCCGAGTTATATGTTAGCGCAATAACCTCTGAACTAAGCTCCGTCATTACATAAGCGTATTTTCCATTTGGATGAAAAGCAATGTGTCTTGGTCCACTTCCCGGATTCACAGACAGGCTATTCACTTCTATTAATGTACTATCTTTTACTTCATACGTAATTATTTTATCTATCCCTAAATCAACGCCCACTACATATTTTTCATCAGGAGTGTACCCCGCGTAATGTGCATGTGGTTTTTCTTGTCTTTCTTTATTCGGACCTGAACCTTCATGTGCCATAATAGATGAAGCAGGATTTACAGTTCCATTTTCTTCATTTATTTCAAAAGACTCAATTGTTCCTTTATGGTAATTTGCTGTAACTACTGTATGATTTCCACTATCAACACTAATATGACAAGGAGAAGCCCCTTCTACTACTTGTCTATTTTTCGCTTTTAGTTCTCCAGTATGACTATCAATGGAATAAGCAGCTACACCGCCAGATTCGCCTTCCTTAACAACAGAATAGAGATATTCATTATTTCGGTTAATCGTTACATATGTAGGGTTATCCAGCTTAGCAGTAAGTGTTACATTACCAATTTTTTTTGCTTCCGTGTCTAAAATAAACTTATATATTCCTTCGCTATTTTCTTTCGTGTAAGTCCCAACATATCCGATAAACTCTTTGTTATCCTTCATTTTCATAACCCTCTCTCCCTATATTTTTCGTTCATCATACTTTTTAAAATATTTTATGTTGAAAGAGTATCCTAAAAAATCGGAGTACCCCTTTATACGTTACCATATTTTCTTGGTAAATAGCTTTTAAACCCACTTTTTTTGATACGCTGCTATACTTTCATATTCTTCTTCCAATTGACGGGACAAACGGATATAGATTGGCGTTAAATCTTTATATTTTTCCACACTTTCCATGTTTGGCTCATGATGAAAATCTGCACCTACCATTTCAGAAACTACGGATAATGTATCTATTTCACCTAAACTATATAAACCGAGGATTGCAGCTCCTAAGCAAGAGCTTTCGAAACTTTCCGGAACATATACGTCTTGATGGAAAATATCCGCCATCATCTGTCTCCAAAGTTCCGACCTTGCAAAACCGCCTGTCGCTTGAATTTTTTTCGGTTCGCCAATTAGTTCTTTTAAAGCGAGAAGAACTGTATATAAGTTATAAATTACTCCTTCTAAAACAGCACGTATCAGATGTTCTTTCTTATGATGCAATCCGAGTCCAAAGAAAGATCCTCGCGCATTTGCATTCCATAAAGGAGCCCTTTCCCCCGCTAAATACGGGTGAAATAATAAACCGTCAGATCCCGGATTCACTTTTGCTGCTATTTCAGTAAGCACCTCATATGGATCTTTTCCTAAGCGCTTTGCAAGTTCAATCTCTGAAGTGCCCAATTGGTCACGAGCCCACCTGAAAATCATACCGCCGTTATTAACTGGTCCACCGATTACCCAATGGTCTTCAGTTAACGCATAACAAAAAATTCTACCTTTTGGATCTGTTACAGGACGATTTGTTACAGCACGTATCGCACCGCTTGTACCAATTGTAACAGCCACAACGCCAGGATCTATTGCATTTACACCTAAATTAGATAGTACTCCATCACTCGCTCCTACTACAAAAGGCGTAGAAACAAGTACATTCATCTCTTTGGCAAACTCTTCATCTAATCCTGTTAAACTGTGCGTTGTTGGAACAAGCTTTGAAAGCTTTTCATCTGTAATTCCCGCTACATGTAAAGCCTCTTCATCCCACTTTAAAGATTTTAAATTGAACATTCCTGTCGCTGATGCTATAGAATAATCAATTACATATTCTTTATATAACTTGTAAAAAACATATTCTTTAATAGAAATAAATTTATAACTTTTTGCGAATAACTCTGCTTGCTCATTCTGTAGCCAAACTAATTTCGAAAGTGGTGACATCGGATGAATTGGTGTCCCAGTACGAAGGTAAATTTCATGACCATTCATATCATTCTTTATTTTCTCCGCCCAGCTTGCACTTCTATTATCTGCCCAAGTGATACATCTCGTTAATAGCTCTCCTTTTTCATCTACAGCAATGATACTATGCATTGCCGAACTAAAAGAGACACAAAGAATATCATTCGGCTGTACACTACTTATTCGTACAGTTTCTTTAATCGTATTTATTACTGCATGAAAGATTTCTTCCGGGTCTTGTTCTGCTGTTTCAGGTGTAGGAGAATATAAAGGATATTCAATTCCATGACTAGCAATAACAGATCCATCAGTAGAAAATAGAACTGATTTTGTACTAGTTGTCCCAATATCTACACCAATCATATATTTTGAGCTCACCATCTCTTCCTCCTAACAAAAAATTGCTACAGTATCCCACCATAAAAATACATTCCTTTTATCTATTGATAACGTTGTATGCCACAATTATCTAAATAGAAACATCTTTATCTTAAACAAACATATCGAGTAGTAAAACGCCTCCAAAAGCGATAAATGAAAGTAACGTTTCTAATACTGTCCATGTTTTAAATGTTTCTTTCACTGTTAAGCCTAGGTATTCTTTTACCATCCAGAACCCAGCATCGTTTACGTGAGAAAACATTAACGCTCCTGCACCTGTTGCAATAACGAGTAACTCTAAGTTCACACCTGTCGTATTTTCAACGATTGGCGAAACGATACCGGCTGCTGTTGTTAAAGCGACTGTCGCTGACCCTGTCGCAATTCGAATTAACCCAGCTACTATAAATGCTAATACAATTGGAGATAGAGCTAAATGCTCAGACATTTGAGCAATAGCATTCCCTACCCCACTATCGATGAGAATTTGCTTAAATCCCCCACCAGCACCAATAATCGCAACAATTGAACCAATTGGTAATAAGCTATCTTCTGTTATCTTCTTAATAGCTTTTTTATCGATACCTTGACGAAATCCAAGAAAATAGAACGCCGCAAAACATGCAATCAATAGTGCAATTATAGGACTACCGATTAATGTGACAATCTTCATCAAAGTATTAGAAAGAGGCACATAAGGAGCTGCTGCAGCTAAAACCATTAACATAACAGGTAACAATATAACTAAAAATGAAACTCCTATTCCTGGTAATTTCGTTGATTTTGTATTTACACGAATCAATTCCGGCTCATTTTCAGGAATTACACGTTTGTGAATCCATTTCGCAAATATAGGACCTGCAATAATCGCTGCAAAAAATGTAATAATGAGTGAATACATTAGTACCTTCCCAAGATTCGCTTTATAAATACCAATTGCAACTATGGCCCCTGGATGCGGAGGAACAAGGCCGTGTACGACAGATAGCCCAGCAATTGCTGGTAATGCTATCAATAAAATATTTTGTTTCGTTGTTTTATGAATTGAAATTACTAACGGCAGTAATATTAAAATGCCTACTTCAAAAAACACCGGGATTCCAATAATAAAACCTGCAATTAACATCGCCCATGGTAAGTTTTTTATCCCAAATGATTTAATAAAGAACTCTGCCACTTGCATTCCAGCACCTGACTCTGCCATCATTTTCCCTAAAATTGTACCTAATACTAAAATACCTACTAAATGCCCGAGAACACTGCCGACTCCCGTTTCATAAGCACTCACTATTTTATCCATTGGCATCCCAGACATAATTGCTAAAAACAAACTTGCAATCGTTAAACTAATAAATGCATGCCATCTCCACCACGATACCCCTAAAATAACAATTACGATTGATAATAATGTAATCATTAAAAGGTACATATTCATACGCAGTTCCACCCCTTTATGTAAACCCTTTCAAAATTGCTATACAATTAAGAGAACCTATATAGTTCTTTCATGAGTAAGAATTTATATATCGATATACAAATCATCTTCACAAAATAATAATTTATACAAAAAGAATCTCCCTTATCAGAGATACATGTTAACTCACCTCTCTGATAAGGAGATTTCTCTTCCATAATTATAATGTTATTGTGATAAACGCTTCGCGCGATCAATTTTCCCTTTTTTAAAAGTGAATGACACTTTCTTCTCTTGCTGTTTTCACGTAGTAAGACTACAAACTCAGTATCCACTTTAAACGATGAAGTTACTTAGGATTTGTCTTCTCATGAAAAACAACTTTCGGAAAGCACCTTCACTTTCATAACATTATAATTTAGGCGCTTTCGCCCAATCAGCAGCAAATTTCTCAATACCTTGGTCTGTTAATGGGTGCATAGCAAGTTGTTCAATTACTTTATAAGGGATTGTTGCAATGTGAGCACCTGCCATCGCTACACGAGTTACATGATCTGGATGTCTAACAGAAGCCGCAATAATTTGTGTATCTAGTTGATGAACATCGAATAATTCAGCAATTTTAGCAACTAATAGTACACCATCTTCAGAAATATCATCTAAGCGTCCTAAAAATGGCGAAACGTACGTTGCACCTGCTCGAGCAGCTAAAAGTGCTTGGTTCACCGTGAAAATAAGTGTAACATTCGTTTTCACACCTTTTTCAGTAAGGTAGCGACAAGCTTCTAATCCTGCTAACGTCATCGGAAGTTTAATTGTAACTTTTTCATCGCCACCGTTAATTTTAATCAGTTCTTCTGCTTGGGCGATCATCTCTTCAGCTGTAACAGCATCTGGCGTTACTTCTGCCGAAACAGATTCAACTTTAGGAACTGCCTGACAAATTTCTGCAATACGGTCTTCAAATTTAATGCCCTCTTTTGCTACTAAAGAAGGATTCGTTGTAACACCAGCTAAAACTCCAAGTTTATATGCTTTTTTTATATCCTCAAGATTTGCAGTATCAATAAAAAATTTCATGATTAATTCCCTCCAGTTTTTAAACGTTGATGAGTTACATGTTTAATATGCTTATCCCGTAAAAGCCCGATTGGTGTGGAATGAAGCCCCTACTTATTAAAGTTTCACTTTATTTCTTTTCTACTGCATGTCCGCCAAATTCATTGCGCAGAGCTGCTACAACTTTTCCTGTAAATGTATCATTGTCTAATGAGCGGTAGCGCATTAATAGAGACATTGCGATAACAGGAGTTGCTGTTTGAAGGTCTAATGCTGTTTCTACTGTCCATTTTCCTTCACCAGAAGAATGCATAACACCCTTAATCTCATCCAGTTTTGCATCTTTAGAAAATGCATTTTCTGTTAATTCCATTAACCAAGAACGAATCACTGAACCGTTGTTCCATACTCTTGATACTTTTTCATAATCGTAGTCAAATTCACTCTTCTCTAGAATCTCAAATCCTTCACCAATAGCAGCCATCATACCGTATTCAATTCCGTTATGAACCATTTTTAAGAAGTGACCACTACCAGCTTTTCCAGCATATAAGAATCCATTTTCTACAGCAGTATCGCGGAAGATAGGTTCAACGATGTCCCAAGCTTCTTGATCTCCTCCGATCATGTAACAAGCACCATTACGAGCGCCTTCCATTCCGCCAGAAGTTCCTGCATCCATAAAGTGAATGCCATCTTTCTTTAATTGCTCATATCGGCGGATAGACTCTTTATAATGTGAATTACCAGCTTCAATTAAAATATCTCCTTTTGATAAAAGTGGTGTAACCTCATCAATAACAGAATCAACAACAGCGTGTGGTACCATTACCCAAAGAATTCTTGGTGATTGTAATGACTGAACAAGTTCACTTAAACTAGATGTACCTGTTGCCCCGTACTCTTTCATTTCTTCTACTGCGCTCGTATTTAAATCAAATGCTACTACTTCATGTTTATGATCCATTAAATTTTTCCCTAAATTTAATCCCATTTTACCTAACCCAATTAATCCTACTTGCATAATATAATTCCTCCTCAAATCATCTTTTATTAAAAATCCATATCACTACAATCTGGAATACCTTTCAGCACTGAAATTTTAATATGTACAGAAAGGTATTCACAGTCATAGCTTAAGAATTCAACACATTTTTTGTAATTTGAACAACATTTTCTGTCTTAAATCCAAATAGATTCATGACTTCAGCTCCAGTACCTGAAGCTCCAAATGTTTCAATTGATAGTACTTTTCCTTCTTGTCCTACATAACGTTCCCAACCAAGAGATACACCCATTTCAAGAGATACTCGTTTCGTTATAGAAGACGGAAGAACGGATTCTTTATATTCGTTCGATTGGTGATCGAATAACTCCCAGCTCGGCATTGCAACGATGCGAACAGAAACTTGATCTTCTTCTAATTTTGCTTTCGCACTAGCAGCTAAGGATACTTCAGAACCTGTCGCAATTAAAATCACATCCGGATTTTCATTCGTTTGTGTTAATACGTAAGCTCCTTTAGAGAGATTCTCTATGTTCGCTTTCGTTTCATTAAACACCGGTAAATTTTGACGGCTCAGTACTAAAACGACTGGACCATCCGTTTGCTGTAAAGCATACGCCCAAGCACTTGCTGTTTCATTTGCATCTGACGGACGGATAACTGTTAGACCAGGAATTGCTCGAAGAGCTGCCAATTGTTCAATTGGTTCATGCGTTGGACCATCTTCTCCTACAGCAATCGAATCATGTGTAAATACGTAAGTAACAGGTAACTTTTGCAGTGCAGCCAGTCGAATGGACGGACGAAGATAATCATTAAATACAAAGAATGTACTTACGAAAGGTTTTACTCCTCCATGAAGCGCCAATCCATTCGCTGCAGCGCCCATTGCATGTTCACGTACACCGAAATATATATTTCGTCCAGCATACGATTCTACCGCGTACACAGCTTCACCTTTTATATCTGTCATAGTGGAATGAGAAAGATCTGCACTTCCACCGAAAATAGAAGGAATCGATTTCACATAATAATTAATAGCTTCCCCACTTGCAACACGAGTGGAAATCGTTTTTTCAGTATCAAAAGATAGAATGTCTTTCGCTTCAATTAAAACCTCACCTGTAATCGCTTTTTCTAATTCATCTGCTAGTGTAGGATTCGACTCTCTGTATGAGTTGAACTGCTCATTCCAGTCATTTTCTTTTTCAATACCTTTTTGTTTCAGTTCATTAAAATGAGCTTTTACTTCTTCAGGTACAAAGAAATCTTCCTCATAATCCCAACCATACACTTGTTTTGTCGCTGTCGCTTCTTCTACTCCAAGCGGATTACCATGTGCTTTGTTCGTTCCAGCAACTTTTGGACTTCCATAACCTATAATGGTTCTAATTTCTATAAGAGTGGGTTGATCCGTATTTTCTTTCGCTGATTGAATAGCTTTTGTAATCGCATCAACATCGTTTCCATCTTCAACTCTTACATATTGCCAATGTACAGATTCTGCCCTTTTCTGAATATCTTCAGAGAAAGCAATGCCTAATTCACCATCAAGTGAAATTTCATTTGAATCATACAGTACAATTAACTTGCCAAGTTTCATATGTCCTGCCATTGACATCGCTTCATAAGCGACACCCTCCATTAAGTCACCATCTCCGACTAAAGCATACGTATTGTGATCTATAATAGAGTGACCATCCTTATTAAACTTCGCTGCTAAATGAGCTTCTGCCATTGCCATTCCGACAGCATTAGCAATCCCTTGTCCTAACGGGCCTGTAGTCGCTTCAACTCCAGGAGTATGACCAAACTCAGGATGTCCTGGTGTTTTACTATTTAACTTTCTGAAATTTTTCAAGTCATCAATTGAAACATCATATCCAGCTAAATGAAGTAAGCTATATAACAGACTAGATCCATGTCCCGCCGATAAAACGAAACGATCACGGTTAAACCATTCTGGGTGATTAGGATTGTAATTTAAATGATTCGCCCATAATGCATAAGCCATTGGTGCTGCTCCCATCGGAAGACCTGGATGACCTGAGTTTGCCGCATTAATAGCATCAATCGATAACGTACGAAGTGTATTCACTGCTAATTGATTTATGTTTTGTGTCATAGTAATCGTCCCCCTAAATGCTTTCATTAAAGAAAGTACTTATTTTTCCGTCTCTTGATCTAACCACCATTTAAATCCACTTTCTTGCAACAGTTCATTAGACGCTTCTGGACCATATGAACCAGACTCATATTCATAAAGCGGCAATAAGTTTTCCTCGAACGCTTCAAGAATTGGTTGTACCCATTCCCATGACAATTCAACTTCTCTCCAATGTGCAAAGAATGTAGCGTCTCCACTCACAGCATCATGAATGAGTCTTTCATACGCTTCAGGTACTCCCACATCCGCTTGCTCACAAGTAAAGTTAATACGCATCGGTTCAATTTCTCCATTTTTCAATGGATTTTTACTGTTTAACTGTAATGAAACGTTCTCACCTGGACTAATTTCAATTATTAATAAGTTAGGTGCTGCATTTGGATTACTATCTTGATATTGCTGTTTTAACGTATTTTTAAATTCAATTACAATACGAGTAGACTTTTCTTTCATTCGTTTGCCTGTTCGTATATAGAAGGGAACGCCAGTCCAAAATGGATTATCGATCCACAGGCGAGCAGCAACAAATGTGTCTATGTTAGAAGAAGGATTTACTCCTGGCTCCTCTTTGTATGCTACAACTTGTCCGCCTTTTATCTCACCTGCAGCGTATTGTCCGCGAATGATATGGCTTTGAACGTCTTCTTTTTTCACTTTACGAAGCGTTTCCATTACCTTTCGCTTTTCCTCTCGAATTTCACATGCATTAACCTTTTCCGGCAGATTCATAGCAGTCATCATTAATATTTGTAACATATGATTTTGAACCATATCTCGAATGGCCCCTGCCTGGTCATAATATCCTGCCCTTTCTTCAACCCCAACTGTTTCACTCGCTGTGATTTGCACATTCGCTATATGTTCTTTATTCCAAATTGATTGGAGAACAGGATTTGCAAATTCTAATGCTTCAAGGTTTTGAATCATCGGTTTACCTAAATAATGATCAATACGGTATATCTCGTCTTCTTCAAACGTGCGACTAAGCTTATCATTCAGCTCACGAGCAGATGTAAGGTCGTGCCCGAATGGTTTCTCAATCATCAGACGTTTCCATCCATCCGTTTTATCAAGTCCGCTTTCCTTAATATTTAAAGCAATGGTCTCGAAAAATTCAGGAGCAACGGAAAGATAAAACATTCTATTTCCTTTTATATGTAATTCTTCTTCCCTTTCACGAACGACTTGTAATAACCTCTCATAGTCTTCCGGCTTACTCACATCTAATGGACAATAGCGAAAATTATCTAGAAAACCTTCCAGTTCCGGAGTACCTTCTTCTCTATGACGGGAAAACGTCTCTATTGATTCTTTTATTCTTTCTTGAAAATCTACATGAGATACTTGACGTCTCCCAAGCCCGATAACGGATATTTGCTTTGGAAGCTTTTGATCTCTATATAAATTATATAGTGCTGGGTAAATTTTGCGTTTCGCTAAGTCCCCTGTCGCTCCAAATAAAACAAAGGTCATTGATTCCAATTTCAGTCCCCCTCTTGTTGTATAATCCTTGTCAATATTTTAAAAATGAATTGTACAGAAGCTCATGTTTTATAAAAACAAAGAGTTATCAAATCCCAATTCTTTTTATACCTTTCGCTTTTTAATTGTCCCCAATATTAATAGTGGCAATTCAAAGCATTTCTACCACAACTTACTTATTTATAGAATTTAACGGAACATTTTATATCCGATTACTTTTAGTAATTAAATAATCTTATGTCTAATATATTAACCACATAAATTATTATCGTCAATAAAAATGTCTTGAATTACATACGATTTATTTCGTAATACTTTTCTAAGTGTATTCCTAGTTACCATTCATTTTCAAAGATAATGATCGTTATAATAAATATCATTTTTATCAAAACATTCAATTAATTTAGCGCTAAACTCACGAGCAGACGTTACATTATAACCAAAAGGCTTCTCTATAATAAGACGATTTAATCCTTTTGTAGCTCACAATCCACTTTCTTTCTTTCCTTCATTCATATAAATCTATACTTTTCATATTTCTACTCAAAATTGATAGGCAATACTGTAACACCACATTGTTGCCTATTGTAACCGTTATAACTTTCTTTGTGCTACGAGTGTTATTATAAATCGGCCATAACATGAATAGCAGTACGTACTTTAAAGTGATGTAGGCACTTTAAAATACCTATACTAAGTGAGTAATAATAAACATAATGAATAAATCATGCTGCAAAAATAACATCTACCCTTTCTTCAAAAAGCTTTACAGTAGTTTTTAGAAGTACGTTACATTATTTCATTTCATGCACTTTCCTCTTCTTTATATAAAATTCTCACTAACCAAATTCAAAATATTATACTTATTTTTCGTACTTTGCTATGCTATAACCACAAACAGGAGGTATAAACTATGAAAGCACAAATTATCCATTCTTTTGGGGATTCATCTGTATTTCAATTAGAAGAAGTTTCAAAACCGAAACTTTTACCAGGTCATGTTCTAATCGATGTAAAAGCAACAAGTGTAAATCCAATCGATACAAAAATGCGTAGTGGTGCCGTTTCAGCCGTCGCTCCTGAGTTTCCAGCTATATTACACGGCGATGTAGCTGGTATTGTTATTGAAGTAGGAGAAGGTGTTTCGAAATTCAAATCAGGGGATAAAGTATACGGATGTGCCGGAGGTTTTAAAGAAACTGGAGGTGCACTTGCAGAATTTATGCTTGCTGATGCACGATTAATTGCTCACAAACCTAATAATTTAACAATGGAAGAAGCTGCTGCTCTACCATTAGTTGCAATTACAGCTTGGGAATCTTTATTTGATCGTGCAAATATTAAACCTGGTCAAAATGTTCTCATTCATGGAGCTACTGGTGGCGTAGGACACGTAGCCATTCAACTAGCTAAATGGGCAGGCGCTAAAGTTTTCACAACAGCTTCTCAGCAAAACAAAATGGAAATAGCCCATCGTTTAGGAGCCGATATAGCTATTAATTATAAAGAAGAATCTGTTCAAGAATATGTACAAAAACATACGAACGGAAACGGATTTGAAGTTATATTTGATACAGTAGGCGGCAAGAATCTTGATCATTCTTTTGAAGCTGCTGCGGTCAATGGAACTGTCGTAACTATTGCAGCTCGTTCAACCCATGACCTCTCTCCTTTACACGCAAAAGGACTCTCTCTGCACGTTACTTTTATGGCATTAAAAATATTACATACAGATAAGCGTAATGATTGCGGAGAAATCTTAACGAAAATAACGCAAATTGTAGAAGAAGGAAAACTTCGTCCATTGCTAGATTCTAAACCTTTTACGTTTGATGAAGTTGCACAAGCACATGAATATTTGGAGTCAAATAAAGCAATAGGTAAAATAGTTTTGAAAAACGTTTGGTAACTTTCACTAAATAAAATGTTTGTTGTTGGGAAATAACAGCGAGATCGCTTCGCCTTATCTTTTTCTTAAGAGGCGTGCCACAACCTTAAAAGCTTTCCATCCTTTACAACAAGTAAAAAAATAACAGCTAAATTTTGAGGCGGGGTCTTACTGCCCAGCAAATAGCGGGATAACATTCAAAAAAACCTTGCAGAAAAATTCTACAAGGTTTTTTTCTATAAATACAAATTAATCACTATATTAAAATGAAAGAGTTTGTAATTCATCACAATAATATTAAATATACGCTGCTTTAAAGGCTTGTTGGACAGCTTGTACTTCTAATGAGTCTTTACCATATAAGTTCGTTGCTACACGAATACAAGCTTCTTTTAATTCTTTAAAATCAGAAGTCATATTTAATTCATCCGTATTTGCATAATAGAAAATATCAAACATTTTATCTTCTCCAATGCCATTTACGTTTACTCCATTATGGCTTCCACCACTAGCAATCAAGTAAGCTACTTTATTAATAATGCTAGAGTTCGTGTGTACACCACCATGATCGTGGTCAGCATCAATAGGTAAGTTATTATAATGCCTATAATCCTCTGGATATCTAGAAGAGATAGATGATGGGTTTTTCATATCTCTAAAAATACGACCTGATTGTTCTCCCATTGTCCAATTGAACTTTCCGTTATTGGCATACTTTTCAACGGCTACTCCTAAAATATCAGATAACGCTTCATTAATTGCACCAGCTTCTCCTGCGTACTCAAGTCCAGACTCATTTCTTGTAACTGCGTGTGTAAATTCATGTCCTGCCACATCAAATGCTCTAACAATTGGATCTCCGTATACTAGCATAGCGCCATTACTAAATGCATTAAACCACTGCTTAGGATTTCCTTTATTCGTACCATTTGTGTTCCAACCATGAACGACAGAAATTACTTTTTGTCCGTTATTATCAAAGCTGTTACGTCCATATTTTTCTTGATAAAAATCATATACTTTCGTTGCTAAATAATGGGCACTAACTGCTTTAGGATCTGTAAAATTTGTAGAATTACTTGTTACTAAATCATCGAGATAACCCCATACATTTCTTCTATAATTATTATAATCTTTATAATTAGCAGTATATGTTTCAATTCCCTTACCACGAGAATAATCTGCAAGCATGTACGTTCCATCACTTCTTTGTGTAATTCCAAACGTACGATTAATACCTAAGTCATCTTTTCCTGTACCTGTTAATTTTGAAGGATCTGTTGATTTATTTGATGTCGCAGATTGGACAATACTACTCTCTACTTGTATACCCAATTTTTGAACGAGTTCTTTTAATAGATTACCACCAAAAGCATCAATTAATACTGTACCGGATACATATTCAGGTGTAGATGCACTAAAAGTAATTTGATATGCGTTTGTAGCTTTATTTGTATTTTCATCTACATATACCACTTGTTTAATTTCTGGTTCTTCGATAAATGTTAGATCATTTCCATAGATGTTGAAAAGCTGTTTCTTTGCATCCTCTTCTGATAGAGTAATAGGTTGTTTCAAATCTTCCTGTTGTTGTAAATTTTGGGCACTATCTCCCGAAACGCTCGTAAGTACACCATCATCATTAATATGTGCTGTTAGTTGATATCCGTATACATCACGTCCTTCATACGTTTGTTGAAGACGTACCAATGTAGTACCATCATAAGATTTACGACTTTGCGTAACATTATAATTAACTTTGGATTCCGTATTAACTTGCTTTGATGATAATGCTTGTTCTGTTTTTCCTTTTAGTGCATCCTTTGCTACATTTTCTGCCGAATTTTGAGAAGGTGCTGTTAAATTACCTGTTCGGAACGTATCTTCCTTTGTTTCCACTTTTAAATCTTCTGTTTCCGCATGTACTCCTCCATAAGGCATAATCGCCGATAACACCACTCCTGTAGTTAAACCTACCTTTACGAAATTATTCATATTTTTACCCCTTTATTATCTACTATAGTATACTATGGTTTCGATATAGCTATAGTATACTATGGTTTCGATATAGACTTTGTAAAAGTTGTATATTTTTAATAAAGTGAAACTTTAATCAGTGGGGGTTTTGTTCCTTCCCCACTGATTATTAGTTGAACCAATCGGGCGTTTACTGGCAATTGATCCCCCCTAACTTCTTTGCTTCCGCTGAATTTTGAGGTGGGGGTCTTACCGCCAGTTAATGCGGGATAAAAGGCACCTCTGACGGGGCACCTTTTATTTTCACTCTATTGTACACCATACTGAATATAACTTGGATCGTAGTATATCCATTGATTTGTCCCTAAGCAAAGCCATCCATCTTGCTTACTCCATACTCGATACGATTCACCATGATGTAACTGTCTTATAACATTTCCTTTTAATGATGGAGCGTCACGTAAATTTACATTATCACCAGTAATAGTCGCCACATAATGTTTATACTGAATATAACTCGGATCATTATATACCCACTGATTTGTCCCTAAACAAAGCCATCCATCTTGTTCTCCCCAAACTTCATATGTTTCGCCACGATTCAATTGGCGAATTACACTAGACTGCAAAGATGGTCCACTTCTCAAATTCACATTATCTCCATTAATTATAGCAACCCCGTACACTGGAGTTGCATTATTAGGCGGAGAAACATTCCCTCCACCACTTGCTCCATTCCCTTGTAAAGCTTCTAGTGAAACTGCAGCTGATACATCACAATTTCCTACACCTGAAATTTGTCCAGAATCTGTGTACTGCCATGCTGTCCACGCTGTCCATCCACCAGCATCAGCAGGCGGTGTACTAGAGTATTTAGCAATCCAAAGTGGAATATCACTTAATCCGCTAATTCCGAACTCATTAATATACCAAACTCCTGTATATAACATTACATCTTTTCCAGTAGCCTGTTTCACATAATTTATGAAGCTTCTTGCCCAATTCGATATAGCGCTACCAGTTAAATTACTATTACTCGGATCTTTTGGTGATTCTAAATCCAGAACTGGCATTAAGTCTGTCTGGTTACTTTGTAATATACTCACAAAATATTTCGCCTCTGAAATTGCATCATTTTGTTCTGGATGTGCAAAATGGTATGCACCAATTAATACATTCGCACTTCGGGCTGCTTGTACATTTTTAGTAAAAGTAGGATCAATATAATTTACACCTTCTGTCGCTTTTGCATACGCTGCTGGAATTCCAGATGCCTTCACTGCATTCCAATCAATATTCCCTTCCCAATGAGACACATCAATAAACGTAACATTTGAACTCGATCTGTTTTGCATATAAAATCTCCTATCAATTTTTTTACTTCGTATACATACAATATGTACAAATTTCATAAGAGGACACGACATTTATGCTATAGAAACAAAGAGTAAATATATTTTGTATACAAAATAAAAAAGACCTTGTATTTACAAGGCCTTTTGCAAACTCCCTTTATTTTGTAACAAGTACATATTATAATACAAACCTTGCTCACTTAGTAATTCTTGATGTGTTCCTCTTTCTACTATCTCTCCATCATGCATCACAAAAATTTGATCTGCATCTTGAATTGTAGATAACCTATGCGCAATGGCTATCGTCGTTCTACCTTTTCGCATTTGTTGCAACGCTGTTTGAATAGCCTCTTCTGTTTCTGTATCGATATTAGCTGTTGCTTCATCTAATACTAATACTTTCGGATTCGTTGCTATAGTTCTAGCAAAAGCAATTAATTGTCGTTGACCGCTTGAAAATGCTGCACCTCTTTCTACTACTTCTGTTTCATACTGCTCTGGTAACTTTTCAATAAACGTATTCGCTTGCACAAATCGAGCAGCTTCTTTTACTTCTTCATCCGTAATTTCTTCATTATACATACGAATATTTTGCTTTACATTTCCAGCAAATAAAAATGCATCTTGCAATACGAGTCCTATTTTCTTTCTAATTTCTCGTTCTTCAAATTTTTCTAAATCTACACCGTCTATTACAATATTTCCTGACTTAAGATTATAAAATCGCATTAACAAATTCATAATCGTACTTTTTCCGCTACCAGTATGCCCAACAAAAGCAACCGTTTGCCCTTGTTTCACGTGAAATGATACATTTTTTAAAACGTCACGCTTTCCATCATACGAAAAAGTAACATTTTTAAATTCAATATCTCCATCCACAACTTGAGGATTCTCATTGCCTTTTTGAACCGGTGCTAAATCTTTCTCGTCCATTAAATGAAATACACGTGATGACGAAACAAGTGCCTGTTGGAAAAAGGACAATTTCATCATCATCTCATTTACAGGTTGGAAGAAACGATGTATATAGTTAACAAAAGCATATAAAACTCCTACTTCAACAGGGCTCTTTAAAGCATCAATCCCAAATAAACCTAGTACTAACGCAATAGCTACAATATGTACTAAATCCGTAGCTGGTCGTAAAAGTAATGCGTCTAACTTCAAAGTACGTCGCCCTGCACTATAATGTTTATTATTCACTTCTTCAAACTCTTTTCTCATACGTTTTTCTTGTCTGAACACTTGAACAATATTCATTCCTTGTATGGACTCGTTCAATTTTGCATTTAACACGCTTAGTTGATTACGTACTTCTAAATAAAAAGCTGCACTTTTCCGGCGATATAATACCATAATCGCGAACATTATCGGAATTAATACGAGAGAAAATAACGCTAATTTTACATCTAATAAAAACATCGCTATTAAAATACCTACTAAAAAGACTACATTTTTCACAAATGTTGATAATACACTGACATAAAAATCTTTAATCGCTTCCGTATCATTCGTTATACGAGATACGAGCGTACCAATTGGCGTACGATCAAAGAAACTTAATGACAGCTTTTGAACATGTTCATATACTTCAACTCGCATATCTTGAACAATCTTAAAAGCAATGTTCTGAAAGTACAATAGATTTAAATACGTAAATAATACTTTTAATAAATGAGCAACTATGTAAATTACAAATAAAGTAACGAGTGCTGATCGTTCAAAATCCCGCGGTACTAGGTGTTCATCGAGGAATTGTTTAATTAAAAAAGGCCCCATCATTTCCGTTACTGTCGCACCAACTAAAAAGATAAACGCTAAAGATAGCAACCCTTTATATGGCTTCATATAAGAAAGCAATCTACTTAAATCACTTCGCTTCTTCTCTACCATCATACGCCTCCTTTCTCAACTAAAGCTTCTAATTGCTGACTTTCATACATTTCTTTATACCAGCCGTTTTCCTTCATTAATTCCTCATGTGTACCTCTTTGTACAATTCTACCTTCATCAACAACAAGAATAAGATTGGCATGCTGAATTGCACTTAATCGGTGTGCAGTAATAATCGTCGTTTTCCCTGCTCTTTCCCTCTTTAAGGCACTTAAAATTGTCTCTTCTGTTTTTGCATCTACCGCTGATAAACAATCATCCAAAATTAAAATTTCAGCATTTGTTAATAAAGCACGAGCAATAGAGATTCGCTGTTTTTGACCACCAGATAACGAAACGCCTCTTTCCCCTACTACTGTTTCATATCCTTCTGAAAATTGGAGGATATCATTATGAATACAAGCAATATCTGCAGCTTGGGTAATTTCATTATATGTAGCATCCGCCTTTCCAAAGGCGATATTCTCACCAATACTTGCTGAAAATAAAAAATGATCTTGTGGCACATATGAAATAGCAGAACGGACACCATGAAGTGTTAAATCTCGAATATCTCGCTCCCCAACTTTTAATTCACCATTAAAATGATCATACTCACGGATTAAACATTTTAATAAAGTCGTTTTCCCTGCACCTGTACGTCCTACAACTCCTAGCGTTTCGCCCTTCTTCAAATCAAAGTGAATATCGTTTAAATGTAACAGTTCATTTTTCTTATACGAAAATGAATCAACGGCAAACGAAACATTACCGCTCGCTATCGTATGTACAGCATTTTCTCTATTTACTACATCTGATTTTTGTGAAAGAATTTTTTCTACACGGTCATATGAAGCACGCCCACGCTCCATAATATTGAACAACCATCCAAACGCTAACATTGGCCAAACGAGGGTACCTAAATATGTCGTAAATGTAACGAGATCACCTACTGTTAATTCACCTCTTACAACTAATACCGATCCGTAACATACTGCAATTAAAAAAGAAAATCCAACGATAAGAGCGATTGTCGGATCAAATAACGAATCAATACGTGCAACTAACACATTTTTATGCACAACATCTTCTGATTTTTTTCGAAACGCCTGCAAATCTTCTTTCTCTTGTCCAAGCGATCGAATCACTTTCATTCCACTCATACTCTCTTGCACTTTATCATTAATTTCCGAAAACGATTGCTGTGCTTTATGAAACCTTTTATGTAATAACGTTCCATAATAATTTGTCGAAATGGCTACAATCGGCATCGGAATTAAACTTAACAATGTTAACTTCCAACTAATTGTAAAACCCATCGCTACGAGTACACATCCCCCAACAGCTAATGAATCAACAAGCGTTAAAACACCCGCTCCAGCAGTTTGCTGGAGCGCTTGAATATCATTGGTCGCATGTGCCATTAAATCACCTGTTCGATTTGACTGATAGAAAGATGGACTCATCTTTGTAAAATGTTCATATAAATTTTTTCGTAATTGGCGAGCTAATTTTAACGAAGACCCGAAAATCATAATACGCCATATGTAACGTAATATGTACATCGTAATGCCTACAATTACTAATAGTACAACCCATTTTAGTAACTTATCGGTCGTCAATGTTCCATCATTAATTTCATCTACAACGATTCCAATTACTTTTGGTGCTACAAGTTCTAAAAGTGCAACGCCAAACAATAAAATAATTCCAGTTATGTACGCTCGTTTTTCTTGTTTAAAAAACCACGCTAAATTCATAAACACTTTCATTTTTTTCCTCCTCCCTTAAAATGAGCGATGTTTTCAGTTTACCAAAAATACAGAATTTTTAAAAGTTTTAAAAACTATAACTAACAAAAAGAAAGACACTCTTAGCGAGTGTCTTTTAGCGCTTATTTCATTTGTTGCTTGTTCATTGCGCTCATCATTTGATTGATTTTCTTTTGGGAAGGTTTTTGTCCCATTTGCATCATCATCATTTTTAACATTTGTTCGTTAATTGGTGGATTTTTTTGTAAGTAATTCATCATATATTTGCGGGCAATGAAAAATCCTAACGCCACGCCTGCTACTAGTGCTACTACGCCCACTAGAATACCTAACCAAATTGGCATATATTTTCCTCCTTCATGTTGTCTACCTTACAGTGTACTAAAACCTTTTCAATAAGACAAGATACAATTCGACATTTTTTACACATATGTTCGTACTTGTTTTAGAGGATTCAGCCATCCGTACTTTGTATTTTCATAATCCATAGCTAAAAATGTTAATTCACACTTTCTTAACACCTCAAAGAATGTTGTTTCCATAGAGACATTTCCAGAGGTATTCATACGAATATAGTGCGGTTTCACCATTATTTCGCCGTACTCCGCTCCCGTATAAAGTGTATGTGTATGATGTGTTCTATCATATTTACCAAGAACGCGCAAAGCTTGTTCTAATTTATGATGAATTTTCATTACTTGCAATGGCATCGTTATATACATCATTTGCTTATATAACACTTTTTTCTCCGAAAGGGACCCAGATTCTGAAAATCGAGCAAATAAATCAAAAAACAAATATTCACGACCAAAATAAGCTTTCGCAATATCCTCTTGAATTAAATACAATTCATACGTTTTCATTTTTCCACTCCCAATCTGGACAACCTTTTCTCTTCATTATATATAAGAAAATTTGCAATGATTGTCTGACTGCGGAGAGATAAAAAACTTTTTCTGTCGAAAAAACTCATTTACATAGAAAAACCTCTCCATGCCGGAGAGATTTTTCTGAAATCATTAAAGCATTTCTTTTACTTTACGAACAACGTTCTCTACAGTAAATCCATACTCTTCCATAATCTTCTCACCAGGAGCAGAAGCACCGAACGTATCGATACCTAACACATCTCCTTCAAGACCTACGTAACGGTGCCATCCGAATGTAGCACCCATTTCGATTGCGAAACGTTTTGTTACTGCTTTTGGTAATACAGATTCTTTGTACTCTGCAGTTTGAGCTTCGAAGCGATCCATAGATGGCATGCTGACAACAGCTGCGTCAACGCCGTCTACTGCTAATGCTTTTTGAGCTTCAACAGCTAGGCTTACTTCAGATCCAGTTGCAAGTAAGATTACATCAGCCGTTTCTTTCTTGCTTGCAGAAACTACATATGCACCTTTTGCTACTTTTTCATACGTATCATCTTTTGCACCTTCTAATGTTGGAAGGTCTTGACGAGTTAATACTAAAGCAGTTGGTTTGTTTGTAGATTCTAAAGCAAGTCTCCAAGCTGCAACAGATTCGTTACCATCAGCAGGACGGATAACAGAAACGTTTGGCATTGCACGAAGCGCTGCTAATTGCTCGATTGGTTCATGTGTTGGACCATCTTCACCAACAGCGATACTGTCATGTGTGAATACATACGTTACTGGCAATTGCATTAATGCTGCAAGGCGAATTGCTGGACGTAAGTAATCAGAGAATACGAAGAACGTACCACCGTAAGTTTTTAAACCACCATGTAGTGCAATACCGTTCATTGCTGCACCCATTGCGAACTCACGTACACCGTACCAAATGTTTTTACCGCTGTAATCATCTCTTGTAAAGTCTTTTTCGTTATTCATGTATGTTTTGTTAGAACCAGCAAGGTCAGCAGATCCACCGAAGAATGATGGTACAGACTCTGCAATTGCATTAATTACAGCACCAGAAGAATTACGAGTTGCTGCTTTTGATCCTAATTCATAAGTTGGTAGGTTTTGCTCCCAACCTTCTGGAAGTTGACCGTTCATTGCTGCTTGGAATTCGTTTGCTAATTCTGGGTATGCTTGTGCATATTCACCTAGCATCGTGTTCCACTCAGCTTGCGCAGTTTCACCAACATCTTGTACTGTTTTACGGAAGTTGTCATATACTTCTTCTGCTACGTGGAAGTCTTGCTCAGCAGTCCAAGCATATGCTTCTTTCGTTAATTTTGTTTCTTCTACACCAAGTGGAGAACCATGTGAAGCTGATTTTCCTGATTTGTTTGGAGAACCGAAACCAATTGTCGTTCTTACTTCAATTAGCGTTGGGCGTTTTTCGTCAGCTTTCGCTTCTTCAATTGCTTTCGCGATTGCTTCAATATCGTTTCCATCCTCAACACGGATTACTTGCCATCCGTATGCTTTGTAACGATCTTCTACACTTTCAGAGAATGAACGATTTAAATCGCCATCTAATGAAATATCGTTTGAATCATAAAGCACAACAAGACGACCTAATTGTAAATGAGCAGCTAATGAAGATGCTTCAGCAGAAACGCCCTCCATTAAATCTCCATCACCACAAATAGCGTATGTATAATGATCTACTACATTATACGCATCACGGTTATATTTAGCAGCTAAATGTCTTTCAGCCATTGCCATACCTACAGCAGTTGCAATACCTTGTCCAAGTGGACCAGTCGTTGCATCTACACCAGCTGTATGACCGTACTCAGGATGTCCTGGAGTTTTGCTTCCCCATTGACGGAAGTTCTTTAAGTCATCCATTGTTACATCATAACCAGATAGGTGAAGTAGGCTGTATAATAACATTGAACCATGACCTGCAGATAATACGAAACGATCACGGTTAAACCACGTTGGGTTATTTGGATTGTGTTTCATAAATTGAGTCCATAATGTATAAGCCATTGGTGCTGCACCCATTGGCATTCCTGGGTGACCAGAGTTTGCTTTTTCAATCGCATCGATGGATAATGTGCGAATCGTGTTGATAGAAAGTTGTTCGATTGAATGTGACATGCTATTCTTCCCTTCGCTTATATTAGTAAACGTTTTATACATTTATATGATAGCTTCCCACGCAAGATTATACAACATGTATCGACAAATATGTTGATATTTTTTTGATTTTTTATAAAAAAATCAATGTTTCCGGGAATGTATGGGCATTCAATATGACATACTTTTTCATTATTTTTATTTTAAAAAGAAAGGGAATTATCTGTATATTTATACAATTTTCTTCTATACTTACGTTTTTAAAAACATAAAAAAGCATCTAACTTCGATGCTTTTCAAATAAGTTAAACAATCCTTTTCCGAATCGAACTTGAAATCAAATCAATTATAATTACCATTAAAATGATACCTAATAAAATAATCCCAACACGAGACCAATTCCGTGAACTCAGCGCAAAAATTAAAGGTGTACCAATCCCTCCTGCTCCAATAACCCCTAAAATCGCAGCGGATCGTACATTAATTTCAAATCTGTATAACGTATACGATAGAAAATCCGGTAACACTTGTGGTAACACTGCATACCAAAGTATTTGAAAACGGTTTGCTCCTGTTGCTAGTAACGCTTCCGTCGGTCCATTATCTATGTTTTCAATTCCTTCTGAATATAGTTTCCCTAACATTCCAATAGAATGTAATCCTAAGGCCAATACTCCTGCAAAAGAGCCTGGACCAACAGCTTTTATAAATAAAAGAGCCATAACTAATTCAGGAAACGTACGAACAAAACTAAGTACAAATTTCCCAGATCCTGAAGTTAATTTTCCACTACTCATATTCGTTGCCGCCCAAAAGGCAAACGGAACAGATAAAAATGCAGAAATAAATGTACCTAATATTGCAATTGCCAACGTATCAATTAATCCATGTAATAAATCTTCACCATCTGGCAAAGATACATACGACCAGTCTGGATTCAATATCCCTGTCATAATTGCTTTCGTAATTTCACCTGCTGTGTCCTTTATCCCCTCTAATGGCACTCCTGAAAAGGCCCATGCATATACAACTGTAAGTGCTATTAAAATAATCCAGCGATATATACTCGGTTTCTTCGGTTTTGGCACAATCATCGTCGTTCTATTCATTATAGTTTCTCCCGCAACAATGTACTAATGTAGTCAATTAACAAAACAACAATAAGGGTATAAATAATTATAGAAGCAGTTTGTTTATATTGTAAAAATCCAAGTGTACGATCATAATATAATCCAATACCACCTGCTCCTACTAAACCTAGGACAGCCGCTGCACGTACATTCACCTCAAATGTATATAGTACATAGGAAACAAAGTGTGCTTTTACTTGTGGAATGACTCCATAAACAATCCATTGCACCTTATTAGCCCCTACAGCTGTCATCGCTTCTAGTGGGCCCGGGTCAATTGATTCAATTGATTCATACAACAATTTCGCCACGAGCCCAATTGAGAAAAAAGTAAGAGCTAAAATACCCGGAAGTGGTCCTATTCCAAAAATAGCTACGAAAATTGCCGCTAATAATAAATCTGGTATCGTTCGAATAAAATTTAAAATCAATCGAGCTGGACTGTATAAAAATGTACTAGTAAACACATTACTTGCCGCAAACAGTGCAAGTGGAATAGCTAAAATCGCTCCTAAAGTCGTCCCAATAATCGCCATACGTATTGTATCTAACATTGCTGTTGTAATAACTTGAAAATAACTCCAATCTGGCGGCACCATTTCTTTTAACAAATCCATCATATTAGGAAAACCAACTACTAGCTTTGAAAATGATGCGTCGACCTGTATACTACTTCCCCACAACAGTAAAATGACTAGAATAAACGTTAACATATGTTTTAACTTACTCGGCGGCTTCGGTATCGATTTCGAATATATCGTTACGTCACTCATTTAACTGCCACCTCTAACAATTCATTTTTCTGTGCTACATCTCCATAAATTTCAGCAAATTTTTCATCTGTCGCCTCTTCTACTGAACCATCAAAAACAATTTCTCCTGCATGTAATCCAATAATACGTGTCGCATATTGCCTAGCTAAATCAATAGAATGCAAATTCACAATTGTTGTAATTCCAAAATCTTCATTGATTTTTTTCAAATCATTTAATACTTGCTTTGTCGTAAGTGGATCTAACGATGCAACAGGCTCATCTGCCAATATGATTTTTGCTTCTTGTGCCAATGCTCTAGCTATTGATACACGTTGCTGTTGTCCTCCTGATAATTCATCAGCACGTGCATATGCTTTTTCTAAAATATTCACTCTTTTTAACGCTTGAAATGCGAGCTCCACATCTTCTTTCGGAAACAAACCTAACGTTGTACGTAATGTGGAATGATATCCAATACGACCAGCTAATACATTTTTTAATACTGTTGATCGCTTTACAAGATTAAAACTTTGGAAGATCATACCGATATCCCGGCGCATACGCCTTAATTCTTTTCCTTTCGCAGCAGTAATAGACTCACCTTCAATAATGATTTCTCCTTCGGTAATCTCATGAAGACGATTTACGGATCTGAGAAGTGTAGATTTTCCAGCTCCAGACAGCCCTACCATTACAACAAACTCACCTTTTTGAATTTTCAAGTTTATATTATTCAATCCTTTTGTACCATTTGGATACACTTTGGAGACATTTCGAAACTCTATCACACATCTTACCTACCTTCTATGTATTCAAAATGGCAAACTAACTGAAAACATCCCCTTTCAGCTAGCTGCCATTTTCATATGTATTATTGCGTTTTTACTTTCTTCCCATATTCACGAACGATATCAAATTTACTATCATCAGATTTAACATATCCTTCATGTGAATATACTTCTTTAATGATTTTGTGACCTTCCTCATTCTTTCCAATTTCAATGAAAGCATCTTGTAATTTCTTGCTCCACTCTGCATCTAAATCAGATCGTACAGAAATTGTATCGTTCGGAATTTTCTCAGTAAATTTCACTATTTTCGTTTGATCAAATATATTCGGATAATCTTTTTTTACAATATTACGAGCATCTTGGAATACAACAGCCGCATCTACGTCACCATTTAAAAGAGCAATAAGCGACTGATCGTGACCTTTTAATGTAACAGGTTTCACATCTTTTAACGGATCAATTTCCTCTTTTAATAGAACAGCTGCAGGCCATACATACCCTGCTGATGATGTTACATCTTGATAACCAATCTTTTTACCTTTTAAATCTTTTACACTATTTATATTAGAGTCTTTTTTAACAACAAACTCAGATTTATAATAATCTACTAAATCTTTTGTAGGAGCTCCCGTTTCATCATCTACTCCAAAACGTTGTGCTTGTAAAATTACATTTGCAGCCTTCTTTTCATGTGCTAATACGTACGCTGTTGGCGGTAAAAATCCTACATCTACTTGTTTAGATGCCATCGCTTCTACAATTGTATTGTAGTTCGTTGAAATACTAACTTTTACTGGAATATTTAACTTATCACTTAATAGCTTCTCAAGCGGTTTTGCCTTCGCCTCTAACGTATCCGCATTTTGAGAAGGAACAAATTGAACATTTAAAGTCTTCGGTACATACCCTTTTTTCGTATCTTCATTTTTACTTGCACTTGACTCTTTCGTCCCGCAGCCACTTAATAATCCCGCTGCTAGTACAACTGTTGTGCTCATTGCAAAAACTTTTTTCAACATGTTAATGCCTCCATTTTTCATTGTTATAAAATAACCTTTCATAAACATGAAGAAATATATCACATATTTTTACAAATAATTGATTATTTACAGAATCTTTACACATTCTATACACTCACATTAAAATTCTCTTCACATATTTGATATGATGAATTGGAAGATAACAATAGAAAAGGTGAGTCATATTGGAACAAAATCAAACTGTAACTTTAAACATCTTATTAACAAGCGATATACATGGCACTGTTTATCCTATTCACTACCAAGATAACTCCCCAGCAGAACTTGGTTTAGCTAAAATTTCTACTCTTATAAAAAAAGAACGTTCCAAAAATAGAAACGTTCTTTTAATTGATAATGGCGACTTTATTCAAGGCACACCATTTACTTATCATTATGTTACATACGAAAAAAACAAAAAAAACCCAATGTCCTTATTAGCGAATTACTTACAGTATGACGCTGCAATTATCGGCAATCATGAATTTAATTACGGGATGGATATATTAAATAATGCTGTGACTACTGCGAACTTCCCGTACCTATCAGCAAACATTTTAGATAAAAACAGTAAAAAACCTTATTTCGGGAAACCATATGTAATAAAACATATTGAATCAAATATAAAAATTGCTATTTTAGGGGTGACAACGCATTACATTCCCAATTGGGAACAACCCCATCACATTAAAGATTTACTATTTGAAGATGCATTAAAGACTACAAAAGAATGGGTTTCTTACATTCGCAAACATGAGAAACCAGATTTACTAGTCGTAGCGTATCACGGGGGAGTTGAACGAGATTTACAAACCGGGGTACCGACTGAAGTGTTAACAGGAGAAAACCAAGGATATGCAATGTGCCATGAAATTGAAGGTATAGATCTTTTACTAACAGGTCATCAACACCGAGAAATTTCTCACACAATGGCTAACGGTGTAACAATTTTACAGACTGGATGCAATGGACACTCAGTTGGAAAAGTAAAAATAACATTCGAAAAAACAAAACATAAATGGGTGAAAAAAGAGAGTTCTTCTGAATTATTATCTGTACAAGGAGTTGAGGCGGACCAAGATGTACTTTCATTGGTAGCCGATTACGAAGAGAAAACACAAAAGTGGCTTGATCAACCTATTGGAATCATTCAAGGGGGCATGCAAATTTCAGATGCTATGCAAACTCGTTTGCATGATCATCCTTTTATCGAATTCATAAATAAAATACAGATGGATATAGCTAATGTATCAATTTCTTGTACAAGTTTGTTCCATAATACATCTCCAGGTTTCCCGGAACATGTAACAATGCGTGACATCGTTTCTAATTATATTTATCCAAACACATTAAAAGTAATTAGAATAACTGGAGCAGATATAAAAAACGCTCTTGAACTCTCTGCTTCTTATTTCACATTAAAAACAGATGGATCCATCACCGTAAGTCCTACCTACATAGAACCAAAGCCACAACATTATAATTATGATATGTGGGAAGGGATTTCATACGTATTAAACATTTCAAAACCAATTGGTGAAAGAGTAGAATCTTTACAGCATGACAGTGCTCCTCTTAATATGAATGAAGAATATGACGTTGTAATGAATAATTATCGTGCAAGTGGCGGGGGAAATTTCTTTATGTTTCAAAACAAACCAGTAGTAAAAGATATACCCACAGATATGTCTGAACTTATCGCTAATTATATATTGGAACATAAAACGATAGAAGCAACAGTTAATAACAACTGGAAAGTTATTAAATAACGATTTTTACAAATAAAAAAGATGGGCTTCGCCCATCTTTTAATTTAATTTTGCATTATCTTGCTTTTTTAAAGCTTTTAATTTCGTCGGTGTAACATCTGTACCTTCTTCGTTAACAACTTTAATACCTTTAAGTTCGTTTAACATATTTTGACGAAATCCTTTTAAATATTGTTCACGTAGCGATTGACGCTCACGTTGCTCTTCTTCAGTTAAACCTTCAGCTTTTGCTTTTTTCGCTAAGAAGTTAATGCGTTCAACGAGTTCGTGATTAATCATCTCGAATCCCCCTTCTAATCAAAACTGATTATTATCATACAATAGTTACTCTTCTTTATCAAGCAATTGCTTCGTATACTCTACATATCTACGATGTACAGTTGCCTTTGAAACATTATGACCAAATCCACGTAATGTTGCTGCAATTTCTTCAAACGTGAGTTCACTTTTTCGCAAACGTACAATTTCCTCAATTGGCACTTCTTTTTTCTCTCTTCCTACACTTAAATGACGATTTTTTAAATTTTTTTCTGGACGATAACCTTTTTCTACTGCACGTTGCATACCTCGTTTAATTTTCATATTATGAATCTTTCTTTGATATTCTTCAACAATACCAATAATATCTAATACCATCGAATCAGAATCCGACAATTGTAATTCACCATTATGTGTATGCGTATATACTTTTATGCCTTCTTTATGTAAACAATGCATTAACGCGATCTTCGCATTTCCTCTACCAAGACGCGTTTCATCTTGTATAAGTAACACATCAATTTGTTCGTCTCGAATTGTATCCAACACCTCTAATATACCGTCACGTTCAATTGTATATCCACTAGCCTGCTCTTCAATCACCTTAGTAACATTCATTTGATAGCGCTCAGCTAAATGCAATAATTCATCTTTTTGACGTAATAATGATGTTTCTTGCGCTTCTTTCGTTGTACTCACACGTGCATAAATAATTGCATTCATTTTGAACCCCTCTTTCTCCCTATTATTTCCCTATAGTGTAACATAAATCCGCCATTTGTTCGAACTTATGTTTGTAGAATGTTTTTTCACATGTTATACTTATTAATAAGAAAAATGAAAGAAAACGAGGTGTTAGAAAACATGGAAAAGTTAACGAAACGCCAGCAAGACATTCTCGACTTTATTAAGCTAAAAGTACAAGAAAAAGGATATCCACCTTCCGTACGTGAAATTGGTCAAGCAGTCGGCCTCGCTTCTAGTTCTACAGTGCACGGACATTTATCACGATTAGAAGAAAAAGGATACATTCGACGCGATCCAACAAAACCACGTGCCATTGAAATTTTAGGTGAAGACCGAATGGATACGGAAACACAATCTGTTATTCAAGTTCCAATTGTCGGAAAAGTTACTGCTGGTTTACCAATTACAGCGGTCGAAAGCGTAGAGGAACATTTCCCACTTCCAGCTAGTATTGTTGCTGGAGCAGACCAAGTGTTCATGTTACGTATTTCTGGAGATAGTATGATTGAAGCTGGTATTTTCGATGGAGATTTAGTTGTTGTTCGCCAACAACAGTCTGCATATAATGGTGAAATTGTAGTCGCTTTAACAGAAGATAATGAAGCAACTGTTAAACGTTTCTATAAAGAAAAAGACCATTTCCGTTTACAACCAGAAAATTCTTCATTAGAACCTATCATTTTAAAACAAGTGTCAGTTATCGGGAAAGTAATTGGCGTATATCGTGATTTACATTAAAAAATAATAAAAAGAAGATAATTACCTTATTTATATACGGTAATTATCTTCTTTTTTGTATTTTGATAGATTTCCATGCATTCTATTTCTTATTAACGAGTTTTAATCGTCACATCTCCAGCAGCCGTTTTACCACTAATCTTTTTACTACCATTTCCAATTGTTACGTTTTTATTTTCTTCATTAAAAATTGTTACATCTCCGGCAGCACTTTGCCCAGTAATTACCGCATCTTGTGGTTTTTCCGATAAAGTAATATCTATATCTCCCGCAGTTGAACTTGCTTCTAGATTATACTTAGAATCATGATCTTGAATATTTATTTCCCCACTTGTTGTTTTTGCGGTCACTTTCCCTAATACCTTCTTAAAATTCACCTCACCAGCTTTTGTCGATCCCTCCACATTCTTAGCCGTTATTTGTTTCAACTCTACTTCTCCAGCAAGTGTTCTAACACTTACGCTATCACTTTTCACATCACTCATTTCGATTTGTCCAGCAGATGAATTTACTTTTACATCTTGGTAAGAGCGTTCGGGCACAAGGAGAGTCAATTTAGACGTTTGAAACCTAAAATCGTAAAAAGAAAAATCAAATGAAGCACCTTTTTCTCTTTCCCCAATAACTTTTAATGTGTCACCATCTTCTGCGATACGAATCTCTTGTTTACGCACATCTCCTGATTGCTTGATATAAAAAGAAGAGTCAGGAGATTTTTGGACAATAATATCCCCGGCATCTAACTTAACTTCTATATTTTTTAATGTTTCGTTTTTAATTACATTTTCTTTATCACCTTTTGTAGCAGTTTGTACTGCTTTTTCATATGTTTGGGAAATTCCTATTACTCCAATAATGATACAAGCAATAGCGATTAAAAATAGTTTTTTCATCATTTACTCTCCTTTTATCATTTTGAAGTTCCATATTACATATCGTACACACAATCTCTTAAACCACTTTGTACTATAAAAAGCGATAATACATAACAATAAACCTACTCCAACAAACGTTATACTAACGAAAAGATCCAACCATATAAAAGTACCCATAAATACTTTTCCAATAACGAAAAATGGTGTTACTACACTAGCAATACCACCGATCCAAAAAGAAAATATAAAAGCAATAATTGCGACTAACGGTCCTAACACAATAATAAAATTAAACAAACTAAGTCCAATCGCTGCCATAACAGCTCTTGTCACATTTGAAGTCGATGGATTTTTTTTCATTTCATCGAAGCGATACATCGCAAGTAATTCTTTCGCTATTACTTTCGGAGAACCAAGGCCTTGTATTATTTCTGATTCAGTTTTCCCCTCTTCTAGTCCAAACTGAAAGTGCTCTTCATAATCCAATAAAATATCTTGCCTCTCTTCCTCTGGTAACTTTCTAAGATAACTTGATAATTCTTTAAGAAACCCTTCTTTACTCATCCCATTCCACCCCTTCAATAATTTCTTGTACCCCTTTCGCAAAATCACACCATTCTGTTACTAACAAATGAAATTGCGTCTCCCCTTGCTCTGTTAATTGATAATATTTACGAGGTGGCCCTTCCGTAGATTCCTTTAAATACGTCTGAAAATACCCTTCTTTCGTCAAACGACGTAATAAAGGGTATACTGACCCTTCCGATATTAAAAATTTATTAGAAATTTGCTGAACAAGTTCATAACCGTAACTATCTTTACGTTTTACAAGTGCTAATACACAAAGTTCAAGCACACCTTTTTTAAACTGAACGTTCAAGTGCCATCCTCCTTCCCTATCTTAGTACTGTTCAATACACGGTACCTGATTTATCCATAATATACCACTTAGTATTGTTTATTGCAAGGTACTAAGCTATATTTATTCCCTAAATTTAGAAAATGAACTAACGAAATTCTGAATAAGACTGTGTTATAACTGAGCATCATTACGTTAATATCATTGAGTAATAATCTGATTCACAAGCCACAAACTTATAGCCTTGCAGATGAGGACATAAAAATCATCGCTCGCGTTGTACAAGGCAGTAAAGAATTATTAAGTTTTAGCACAAGTGATTAAAAAAGATAAGATCAATTCTTTTGAAAAGATTTTCTTAGTAACATGATTCAAAATAACCAAAAACAATCCATTATCTAGTAGTTAACATATCCAATAACTTCACTAAAAAAACCCTGATACCGTAGTATCAAGGCTTTTTCATTTCACAAATTATATAAAACTTACATTTATCTGATAATGTTTTTCTATGATATCACTACTTGTTATTAATTATTGGCTTTTATGTGGCTGTTTTTCATTTTGCAACCATATAAAATTGTAATAATAGGGAATTAAAAAACCCTTGATACGAGTTGTATCAAGGGTTCAAGCCTCTTAGTAAAGAGACATATATTGATCGCGTTCCCATTGGTGAACTTGTGTTCTAAAGATATCCCACTCAATCTCTTTCGCTTCGATGAAGTGCTCAAGTAAGTGTTCTCCTAGTGCACCGCATACTACTTCATTAGATTGTAATGTAACTAACGCTTGCGCTAATGTTGCTGGTAAGTCAATGATACCTGCTTCTTCGCGCTCTTCTTTTGTCATTACATAGATGTTACGGTCTACTGCAGCTGGTGGAGTTAATTTGTTTTTAATTCCATCAAGACCTGCAGCTAATAATGTAGCCATTACTAAATATGGGTTTGCAGCTGGGTCAACACTACGTACTTCTACGCGTGTACTAATACCACGAGATGCAGGGATACGTACTAACGGGCTACGGTTTTGTGCAGACCATGCTACGTAACAAGGCGCTTCATATCCAGGTACTAGACGTTTATATGAGTTTACAGTTGGATTTGCTATCGCTGTAAATGCTGGTGCATGTTTTAAAATACCTGCGATGAAGTGACGAGCATCATCACTTAGTTGTAAGTCACCGTTTGCATCAAAGAATACGTTCTCACCATTTTTAAATAATGATAAGTTACAGTGCATACCTGAACCGTTCACACCGTATAGTGGTTTCGGCATAAATGTTGCGTGTAAACCATGTTTACGAGCAATTGTTTTTACAACAAGTTTGAATGTTTGAATGTCATCACATGAGCGAATTGCATTTGCATATTTAAAGTCAATTTCATGCTGCCCTGGAGCAACCTCATGGTGAGATGCTTCAATTTCAAATCCCATTTCTTCAAGTTCAAGAACGATATCACGACGACAGTTTTCCCCTAGATCCATCGGCGCAAGGTCGAAGTATCCACCGTTATCGTTTAATTCTAATGTTGGATTTCCTTTTTCATCAACCTTAAATAGGAAGAATTCTGGCTCTGGTCCAAGATTGAAGTCTGAAAATCCTAAAGCTTCCATTTCTTTTAACACACGTTTTAAGTTGTTACGTGGGTCTCCATCAAATGGAGTGCCATCTGCATTGTAAATATCACAGATTAGTCGAGCTACTTTACCTTTTTCAGCTGTCCAAGGGAAAATTACCCAAGTGTCTAAATCAGGATATAAATACATATCAGATTCTTCAATACGTACGAAACCTTCAATCGAAGATCCATCAAACATCATTTTGTTATCAAGAGCTTTCGTTAATTGTCTCACTGGAATCTCTACGTTTTTAATTACCCCTAAAAGGTCCGTAAATTGTAAACGGATATACTTTACATTCTCTTCTTTCGCCAAACGGAAAATATCTTCTTTTGTGTATCTAGACATTATAAATTCCTCCTTAGTCCCTCTAATCGCCTTCAGAATCAGTTATCTTTAGTGAAAAAATCTTGAAATGTCACCTTGTCGCAATGAAGTTCGATTGAATCTACCTGTATGTTGTAGTTCATCTCGAAGTATTTTGCGAAGCTCAGTTTTTGAAATTTCTTTCGTTTCTTCTTTTACTTTCACTGCTTCTGTTTGATTTTCTTTCATTAGTAACACTTGCTTAATACCAGCCATATTCAAGCCTTGATCTAACAAATCTTTAATCTCTAACAACTTATCTACATCGTTAAATGAAAATAATCTACGATTCCCCTTTGTACGGGTTGGAGAAACAAGATTATGCTCTTCATAGTAGCGAATTTGACGTGCAGACAATTGTGTTAAATCCATAACAATACCAATTGGAAACAGCGGGGCAGAACGTCTATCTTCTTTCATTTTTCAGTTCCTCCTTCGCCTTAACTGCTTCTCATTTTATAACATGTTATGTTTAGTGTCAATAGATGTTAGCTTTTCTTACATGATTTTTTATAAATTTTTTCATTCTTTTTTCTAATCGCAGAAATCGTTACTTTTATACGAAAAAAGCTGCCGATATCGACAGCTCCCCTTTAAGAAATTGTTAATAAATTCTTTTCAATCAATTCATCAATCGCAGAACAAATCGCAATTTTAACATGCGAATACGTTAATCCACCTTGCACATATGCAACATACGGTGGTCTAATCGGACCATCAGCAGACAATTCAATACTTGCACCTTGAATAAATGTTCCCGCCGCCATAATTACATCATCTTCATAACCTGGCATATAGTTTGCATACGGAGTAAAATGCGAATTAATTGGAGATGCATATTGAATCGCTTGGCAGAAGGCAACCATACGGTCTTTATCATCAAATTGAACAGATTGAATTAAGTCTGTTCTTGGTGCATTCCACGCTGGTGACGTGTTCATTCCTAACTTTTCTAAAAACGCAGCTGTAAAAATCGCACCTTTCAGCGCTTGTCCTGCAACATGTGGCGCTAAGAAGAACCCTTGATACATTTCTTGCAGACTGTATAAAGACGCTCCAGCTTCCGCACCAATTCCCGGAGATGTTAAACGATATGCACACGCTTCAACATACTGTTCTTTACCGACAATGTAACCACCAGTTTTTACAATTCCCCCGCCTGGGTTTTTAATAAGCGAACCCGCCATTAAATCTGCACCAACATGACACGGCTCTTGCTCTTCAATAAACTCCCCATAACAATTATCTACAAACACAACAACATCAGGTTTAATTTCTTTAACAAACGCGATCATCTCTTTAATTTGAGAAATAGTAAACGATGGACGAGTAGCATAACCTTTCGAGCGCTGAATACCGATCATTTTCGTATTACTATGAATCGCTGCTGCAACAGCTTCAAAATCAACAAGCCCACCTTCAGTTAGCGGAACTGCATTGTAACCAATATTATATTCTTTAAATGAACCTACACCTTTCCCACGCACACCAACGATTTCCTCTAACGTATCATACGGTTTCCCAGTAATGTACAATAACTCATCTCCTGGACGTAAAATACCGAATAACGCTGTAGAAATAGCGTGAGTACCTGAAATAATTTGCGGACGAACAAGTCCAGCTTCCGCCCCAAATACATCAGCATACACTTTTTCTAACGTATCACGGCCAATATCATCATAACCATAACCTGTCGTCGGGATAAAATGCGAGTCACTAATTTTATGTTTACGAAAACTTTCTAATACACGAAACTGATTACTTTCAATTACTTCATCCGCACGTTTATGTACTTCTGTAATCTGATTCTCTACTTCTTTTACGATTGGAGCAATTTTTTCTCCATTTTTCAAACGATCAAACATTTTTATTTTCTCCTTCTTCCACTAAAAATCTCTTTAATTGCACATTAAGCGATGAATGAGTAAAAATATACCCTGCACAATCATATACAAATTTATCTTCCAGAAACTCCATCTTTGCTAATAGCGTTTCCGTCTTTAAAAGCGTTAATAACTTACCTTCACTCGGAGGGATTTCTACTCGATAACGATCCATTTCTTTCTTCATTTTCATTTCTATCGCTTCTTTTATACGCAATAAATCACTTTCTTCAAAAGCACTAGTCATTAAGAAATCACTTTTCGGAAACGGAATAAAGTTTTGATGTAATTCATCTTTTTTATTATATAACGTAATAATAGGAATATGATTAATTTCAAGTTCTGATAATAATCGTTTTACTGTTTTTTCATGCCCTATGTAGTTAGGATCCGCAGAATCAACTACATGTAAAATAACATCTGCTTCCCCCGCTTCTTCCAGTGTTGAACGAAAAGCAGCAATTAATGAAGTGGGTAAATCTTGTATAAAACCAACAGTATCAGTTAGTAATACTGTATAACCAGAAGGTAACGGCATCTTCCTCGTCGTTGGGTCTAGTGTTGCAAACAGAAGGTTTTCTTCAAACGTATTAGCTTCCGTTAATCTATTAAACAGTGTCGATTTCCCTGCATTTGTATAGCCTATTAATGAAATTTGAAATACTTTATTGTCTTTTCTTCTCTCACGATATCTTTTTCGGTGTTCCACAACAACTGCAAGTTGTTTCTTTATTTCATCAATACGCGATCGAATATGACGACGATCCGTCTCAAGTTTCGTCTCACCCGGTCCTCTCGTTCCAATACCACCACCAAGACGTGATAAGGACAACCCTTGCCCCATAAGACGTGGCATTGTATATTGCAACTGAGCTAATTCCACTTGAAGCTTACCTTCCCTCGACTTCGCACGTTGCGCAAAAATATCTAGTATTAGTTGCGTTCGATCAATTACTCTCGCATCTAATACTGAGGATAAATTCCGAATTTGACTCGGCGTTAATTCATTATTAAATATAATAACATCCGGCTCTAATTCTTCAGTTAGCATTGTAAGCTCTTCTAATTTCCCTTTACCTATGTAAGTTGCCGGATGAAACTTTGGTCGTTTTTGCGTTGTTGAAGCTAACACTTCCGCTCTCGCAGTCTTAGCTAGTGATGCAAGCTCTTTCATGGAATGCATAAATTTTTCATCATCATCTTGCGGCAATTGACAGCCTACTAATATGACTTTTTCTTTTTCTTCCATCAAATATGTTCACTCATCCTTTTCGAAATTTAAACCTTCTAATATAATAGCAGAGGAAGCACATTTCATCTAGTTAGCGGGGGAGAAAATTCATGGCATGGGAGATTTTTAGCATCATAGGCACAATCGCTTTCGCACTAAGCGGAGCCATTGTTGCAATGGAAGAGGATTATGATATTTTCGGGGTGTATATTTTAGGAATGGCAACCGCATTTGGGGGAGGTGCCCTTCGTAATTTATTAATCGGTTATCCGATTGTCGCGTTTTGGCAACAAGACATGTTATTCCAAATCGCACTTTTATCAATGACTATTATTTTTCTTTTTCCAAATAAGTTAATTAGTCATTGGAAAAAGTGGGAAAATATCACTGACGCTATCGGCTTATCAGCATTTGCTGTACAAGGAGCATTATATGCTCAAAAATTAAATTTACCAATTAGTGCCACAATCGTGGCAGCTGTTTTAACTGGTATCGGCGGCGGTATCATTCGCGACCTTTTAGCCCGCAGAAAACCTCTCGTTCTTCGAGCTGAAGTATATGCCTTTTGGACAATTTTAGCAGGTTTCTTAATTGGCGCTCAAATTATTGTTAGCGATTGGGCCCTTTACATTTTATTCATTTTAATTGTTTGCTTCCGCATGGTTTCTATTCATTACAAATGGCATTTACCGCACAGACGTATCGAAACGAAAGAACGTTCAATGCATAAATAGCAATCTAACCTCTTTACATATCGTAAAGAGGTTTTTCTTTTCTAACGATTTTTTCTTTATATAATGTTTATACTAATTTTTAAAGTGAGGTGAATACAAATGACAAACCACGTTAATAAAGGAGCTCAAAAAAGTTCAGTAAACCAATTTGGACACGACCCTAATTCAGCACACGAAAAGAGCGCTAAAATGGAACGCTTCCATAAAGCGCACCAAGAAAAAGCAAAAAAAGAGTAAACGAACTTATACACAAAAATAGACGCACAGTTTATGTACTGTGCGTCTCCTCTTCGAGCATCAAATCCATACTCGATATTCCAATTAAATCATTTTTATCATACGTATCTTCTTGCAACAACCGCATCGCCTGTGTACGAATTGATTTTTCAACAATATTCCGTACATATCGCCCATTACTAAACGATGTAATTTGCGACGAATACTTCACCGCATGTAAATGATCCCTAAATTTCCATTCAGCTTCTTTTGATAACTGATATTCACGATCTTCATACATTCTCTTTCCAATTTCCAATAGCTGATTTACCGAGTAATCCGCAAATTCAATAATAAATGGAAAACGAGATTGCAGCCCTGGATTTAATGAAAGAAAGTGATTCATCTCTCTTGAATATCCAGCTAAAATCAATACAAAACCATGTTGTTTATCTTCCATATGTTTTACAAGCGTATCAATTGCTTCTTTTCCAAAGTCCTTCTCTCCTCCTCGAGCTAAAGAATACGCCTCATCAATAAACAAAATACCTCCCATTGCTTTTTTTATTAAGTCTCTTGTTTTTTGAGCTGTATGGCCGATGTACTCTCCTACAAGATCAGCACGTTCAGCTTCAACCAAGTGGCCTTTCGATAGAATATTCATCTCAAACAGCAATTTTCCTATCATTCTAGCAACAGTTGTCTTCCCTGTACCCGGATTCCCTTTAAACAGCATATGAAGCACTTGCTTCTCAGACTTCAATCCCTTCTCTTGTCTTTTTTTATTCACATAAATCCAAGCATATATTTCTTTTATTATCTTTTTTATATCATCCATCCCAACAAGCTTCCCCATCTCTTCTTCAATTCTCTGCAGCATTTCATGTTTAATGGTAGTTTCATTTGAAATTACCGTTTTATTTTCTGCGGCTGGCAAAGAAATTTTCTTTCGATGGTTTAACACAATATTAATTTGATTGTTGTTTTTCTTTCGCATCGATTGTTCCATACAATCACCTCATTTTATCCCGCTATTTGCGAGCAGTAAGACTCCCACCTCGACATTCAGCAAACGCTTGGTATTTAAGCGGGAGATAACCACCCGTAAATGCCCGATTGGTTCAACTAATAATCGCAGAGGATGAACAAAATCCCCACTGATTATAGTTTCACTTTATCCACTCACCAAATATTATTATTCCTGTCCCCCTTGTAAATGCCTATTTTCAGAAAAGTTTGCTATAATATAAGAAATAATTAAGGTGGTGGGACTATGGAGACAACGGAATTCCATGATACAATACAAGCCTTTTCTATTTTTTTATTGAATAAAGGCCGAAAACCCTCAACTATTAAACGTTATGTTTATGACGTTGAAGACTTCGGACATTGGTTAGAAAAAAACAAAAAGCTCCCTTCCAGTAATATATGGGCTACACTTTGTACAAAAGACTACGAAGATTACTTTTCCGATTTAAAAACGAATCGACATTACTCAGAAAAAACGATGCATCGTGTATTTACTGTATTAAATAGAATGCATCACTTTCTAAACATTCCCAATCCATTGAAGAATATGGAAATATCTATTCAACCAGACCGTACACTTCGTAACGAAGATTTCATTTCACCTGATGAAGAAAAAAGATTAAAGTATATAGTCACTTCATTAGAAGGACTTTCAGAAAAACAACTTCCTGTGCGCCCTTTATTAATGGATCGCAATATTGCTATTTTAAATCTATTGATAGACTACGGTTTATCCTTACAGGAACTTACAGCATTAACAATGCATCACGTTCACTTTGAAACTAATACATTATCAATCCCAGCAACCGCAGGTGTAGAAAGAACAATTACATTAGTAAAAGAAGACAAAAAACAACTATATACTTATTACAAAAGCATCCCAGAACCAGTTCGTCCTAAATACCATAGTGATGATCCATTATTTGTCGCATTCGATTTTAACCGTGGAACATACAGGTGGGTATATGAAAATGATGCACCAAAGGCATTAACGGAAATTGCTATACAAAAAATGATTCGCCTCGAAGTGGCTAGAGCCAATTTACGTAAAGGAATTTCAGGACAACATTTTCGTAACACCTATATTTTAAACTTAATAAAAAAAGAAACTCCTGAATCAGAAATTATAAAACTCGCTGGATTCAAATCAAAAATTTCCTTAAAGCGATATTATCAATACGCAGAAAATAGAAAAAACGCCTTATTGTAAGGCGTTTTTTCTATTTTTTCTTTAAACAAACGATTTTACTATGACCATTTAACTAATTTCTGCATCTACTATGATGAGTTTCGTTCACATTTTCGTGAGAAAGGAGAGATTTAATGTCTCGTTATAACGACAATCAAAACAAATTCTCCAAACCATGCTTTCCAAGTAGCGCCGGACGAATCCCGAATACTCCATCAATCCCAATTACTAAAGCTCAACTTAGAACATTTCGTGCGATTATTATTGATTTAACAAAAATAATCCCAAAACTTTTCGCAAATCCATCTCCCCAAAATATTGAAGACCTAATCGATACATTGAACCTACTGAGTAAATTTATTTGTTCACTAGACGCTACTTCCTCCCTGAAAGCACAAGGGTTAGCTATTATTAAAAACTTAATAACTATATTAAGAAATCCAACCTTTGTAGCAAGCGCTGTATTTATTGAGCTTCAAAATCTCATTAACTATTTACTATACATTACAAAATTATTCCGAATTGACCCTTGCACACTTCAAGAGCTCCTTAAATTAATAGCAGCATTACAAACTGCTCTAGTTAATTCTGCTTCGTTCATTCAAGGACCTACCGGACCTACTGGACCAGCAGGCGCTACTGGTGCCACTGGGCCTCGAGGTAACACGGGCGCTACCGGCGCTACTGGGCCTCGAGGTAACACGGGCGCTACCGGCGCTACTGGGCCTCGAGGTAACACGGGCGCTACTGGCGCTACCGGTGCCACTGGACCTCAAGGTAACACGGGCGCTACTGGCGCTACTGGACCTCAAGGTAACACGGGCGCTACTGGTGCCACTGGACCTCAAGGTAACACGGGCGCTACTGGCGCTACCGGTGCCACTGGACCTCAAGGTAACACGGGCGCTACTGGCGCTACCGGTGCCACTGGGCCTCAAGGTAACACGGGCGCTACTGGCGCTACCGGTGCCACTGGGCCTCAAGGTAACACGGGTGCTACTGGTATAGGAGTTACCGGACCTACTGGACCTTCTGGCGGGCCTCCTGGACCTACTGGACCTACTGGACCTCAGGGACCTCAAGGTAACACAGGTGCTACTGGACCTCAAGGTGTTCAAGGTAACACAGGTGCTACTGGTGCTACTGGTGCCACTGGACCTCAAGGTATTCAAGGTAACACAGGTGCTACTGGCGCTACTGGAC
>NZ_WEII01000044.1:0-42833 GCF_009183805.1 Bacillus sp. B2-WWTP-C-10-Post-4
CCTCAATATATGTAAAATATTAGAGAAAAAAGATATGCAAGATGCATATCTTTTTTCTCTTTCTTACCAGAAAGCTTTTGTTTCGTGATTCACATCATTATAACCACTTAATTTATAGGTATGATTACCGATAGCGTAATCATCTCCATAATAAATGCTTGTGTTGGTCGCTGTAGCACTTACAAAGGATGATTTTTTTGCACTATTACTTTTCGTATTTACTAATGAGCCATCGCCATTGAAAGTTCTTGCTTTTGCATAAACATAGTCTTCGGTCGTAGTTGATTTCGATTTAGCAACTGCATATGGGTTACCAAAAAAGGGAGTATATACGCTAATGTTAGAGTCATTCTTAGGTGCAGCTGCAATAGTCAAACTAGGAACACTAGATGTTTTTGTTGATTGAATTGTATCAAAGTCAACTAAAACGGGCTGCTTGTCTACAGTATCGATCTCTGAAGCACTTGCGTTATTAGTAAAACCAAAACCTAAAACCGCTAACCCTAAAGTTGTCACCGATAAAGATTTTTTCATATTCACTAATTTTCCCACCTTTTTAAATTTTTGAGTTCGAACTCAATTCATACAATATATGAAAATTTCGAAACTCTCAATGGTTTATCCCATACTTAACTTTTCTTTTACTTTCGATTCAACATGTCTTCATTTGCAAAAAAGCGAATATATCTTCTAATGCTTAGCCAGCAAGGGATACAGGTTTAATTTTATGAAATTCATGTAAATTTAAATCTATCCATGTCAGAATCTCTGTTATTTTTAAGTTCATATGGGAAACTTATTAAAAAAAGGATGGTGACAAAAATGACAATCGATCGAATTTGTACAATTGGACCCGCAAGTAATAATAAAGAAACGTTAGTGCAGTTAATAAAGAATGGTATGAAAATTGTTCGACTGAATTTATCGCATGGCACGCATGAAAGTCATAAAGACATCATTCGTTTAGTGAAATCATTAGATGACTCTATTAAATTTTTGGGTGATGTACAAGGACCTAAAATAAGATTAGGTGAAGTGAAGGGAGGGCAAATTACACTTCAGGCAGGAGATTCTTTTATTTTACATACACAACCAGTTACAGGGAGTAATACAGAAGCGAGTGTTGATTATGAAGGAATACCGAATGATGTGAAAGTAGGCAGTAGAATTTTAATTAATGATGGAGAAGTTGAATTAATTGTTGAAAAGATAAGTACGGACAAAATAGAAACGAAGGTAAAAACAGGTGGCAATATCTCATCTCATAAAGGAGTTAATTTACCAGATGCGGCTGTTCGTTTACCAGCTATTACAGAGAAAGATAAAAAAGATATTCAGTTTCTTTTAGAAGAGAATGTTGATTTTATCGCGTGTTCTTTCGTAAGAAAACCTAGTCATATAAAAGAAATACGAGATTTTATACAACAGTATAAAGAAACGTCACCTAATGTAATTGCAAAAATAGAAACGATGGAAGCAATCGAGAATTTTCAAGATATATGTAAAGAAGCAGATGGAATTATGATTGCAAGGGGCGATTTAGGAGTAGAGTTACCGTATCAATGCATTCCGCTTTTACAGAAAATGATGATTCAGGAATGTAATCGAATGAATACATATGTCATTACAGCAACACAAATGCTTCAATCTATGGTAGATCATTCTATTCCAACAAGGGCTGAGGTGACTGATGTGTTTCAAGCTGTACTGGACGGGACGAATGCAGTTATGCTTTCAGCTGAAAGTGCATCAGGAGAACATCCAATCGAAAGTGTGAGAACATTACGTCTCGTTTCAGAATTTGCGGAGCATGTTAAAAAAGATGGACCTTTTGCGATGAAAGATGTACTGCAATTACTGCGTGAGTCTCTGGATGAGTAATAAAAAGAGGGCGGATATGCATCCGCCCTCGTGTTTTTCATTCATACTATTCTTGCTCTTGCTCATCCAAAATCTTTTCAAACGCAGCAGATACTTTATCAAACTCTTCATCATTTTCAATGTATGAAAACTCATTATCTTCTTCTACTTTTAAAAAGAAAATATCAATGTCTTCCTCAGTTTCTGTTTGGATATCTTCAACAAAGGCAACTGCAATATATTCTGCACCTTCGACATCCATCGCTCCAAGTACTTCTACTTCTTGCTCTTCGTTATTCTCATCACTAAGAGTAAACACTTCGCCAACTTCAATATCAGACATATTCATTCTCCTCCTGTTCGACTCTAAAAATAGAGCACTCAAACTGTATACATACTAACATATCTTTCCATGAAAAACCAAATTCATACGTAAGAAAACAATTCATTCTTCTTTAGTATGAGTATACAGCTATTAGGAGCATTATTTGTCTGTGCTATATTACTTAATCCATTCAACAATTGTATCCATAGTCTGTCTTGTTTTATCACGTTTTGGATCTTCTTTACGGTAACCAAAGGCAACCATAACTGATACTTCAAGATTATCGCCTTGTATAATGCCTTCTTGACGAAGTAAGGAGTCTACTTTCTCTTTATCGAATCCTTCTATCGGACAAGAATCAATGCCGATTTGAGCTGCGCTCGTCATCATATTACCTAAAGCAATATAAGTTTGTTTAGATGCCCAATCAAATACAGTACGATCGGATTGTAATAAGTTAAAATCTGTTTCCTGGAACTTTTTGAAGAATTCATATCTAATTTTTTGAGTGTCTTCAGGCAATCCAATAATATCGTTCATCATATATTTAATATACTCTGCATCATAATGCATATCTTTAATGTTTCTTGAAAGAACAATGACGAAATGGCTTGCTGTTGCAAGTTGCCCACCAGCGCCCCATGAATACGGTTGTAGTTTTTCTCTTAATTCTTTATTTTGTACGACAATAAATTTCCAAGGTTCATATCCAAAAGAAGAAGGAGATAATCTGCCTGTTTCTAAAATGAATTTAAAATCCTCTTCTGAAATTTTGTGCATAGGATCGAACTCTTTACATGCATGTCTGAAATGAAAAGCCTCCATAATTTTCTCTTTTGTAATTTCGTTTGTATTTGTCATAAAAGTTCCTCTTTTCGTTAATTTATTTTGTAAGTAAATTATATTTTTAAAGTAACATAGATACAAGTACGCACATTTATGTGTTATAGTATCAAAAAAGATACTATTGTTAAGGGAAGGGATTTATTATGGATTGTTCAAATGAAAAAAATATAAATTACCCATTTTTAAATAAATATTCTTGTCCAGTTGAAGCGATGGTAGAGGTGATTGGTGGAAAATGGAAAGGTGTTATTTTGTATCATTTATTAGATGGGAAAAAGAGGTTTAATGAATTAAAAAGATTAAAACCTAATATCACACAAAGAATGTTAACACTTCAGCTTAGAGAACTTGAAGCAGATGGCATCATACATCGTGAAGTATACCGTGAAGTGCCACCTAAAGTAGAATATTCGTTAACCGACCTTGGTGAATCACTACGTCCAGTGATTCTATTAATGATGGAATGGGCAACTCATAATATGGAGAAAGTTTTGGAGAGTAGGGATACGAAAAATAATAATTAAGAGTTGAAATTGTTTATAGAAGAAATAATTGTAGAAATAAAAGGTGTTTTCATACGTGAAAACACCTTTTATTTTTAAATTTTTTTACTTTTTAACTTCAACTGCTGAAGTTGGAAAATTATTTAAGTTTGCAATTTGACCATACCAATCAGCGTGTTTAAAAACAACACCTTTTCCATATCCGTCCGTTGAAGTACGTTCCCATAGCGTTGTTGAATAGCTAGCAGTGGGGGATGCTGTACGTACAGAAACAATTTGATTTTGCCAACTAGCAGACAAGTTTTTATAACCGCTACTTAGAGAAAAATACTCGCTACCTTGATTTGTGTGTTTATAGAAGTCTGTACTACCAGGTCCGCTTCCACCAACACCAAGGGGAGTGATTGAATTATTCAACCTTTGTTTATCTTTTTCAATAAAAGACTCTAAACTTTCTTTGCTCGAAAATCCATAAGATAACCAGTCTCCATTTTGATTTTGTTTCGGTAGAACTAATGTTATTTTTACGTCTTCCTTTGATGGAGCACTCAATTTGTTAAACGAATCAACAGTCTTTTCATCTACAGTTACATATTCGAAAGAGGAAATCGAATAATCCTTTTCGGTACTAGCTGATACTAATCCCACTCCTCCAGTTAACGACGAAACAGTTAATAATGCACCTGCTATCAACTTTTTAAGCATGGATTCATCTCCTTAAAACTTAGATTTTTTACATAACTAAAATGTATGTTAATTTGAATGTTTTATAAATATTTAGAAATTTATAAAAATTAAACAGAATATTCTTTTATTATCCTGGAGTAAGGAAAGTAATTAAAAATGAAAAAAGGTTTACTTAAAAAGTAAATCCTTTTTGCTGACCTATTTCAAAACTCAATGGATTAAAGTTTCATTTTATCCATCTATGAATCATAAACTTCTTTTGCATTCGTAGAAGCAGCATCTAATATAAGGAAAATGGCTGCTATCATATGTAGAACGATTACTATATAAGGAAAGAAGGCAACTAGAGTAACGATAATGCCGATATAATGAGGGTACGTATTCATGTCTACTTTTTTAGCTAATAAAATAGTAGTGATATGTAACACAATCAATAGAAGTAAAGGTATCCCATATAGGTTAACAAGACTTGGAAATACATAATAACAAGGAAGTAATAAAAGATGATAGATCCCTGTAGTCCACTTTAGTGCTTGTATGTAGGTTTTCAAAGTGAATCCTCCTAAAACAATTCATATCTATATATTGCCAAAAATAATGAATAATTTGATATTATATATTTGTAGCTTTGAGTAGATTATAATTATTTTATGTAAACTAATTATAATCTATAAAATAGAAAAACCACCCAAACGAGGGTGGTTCGTATTATAAATAACTACTTAAAGAAGAAATCGGAACCTTTACCTCACTACCTTCCTTCATATTCCGCAACACAACAGTGTTTGTACTAAGTTCGTCTTCCCCAATAATAAGCACATAAGGGATATTTTCTTTATTGGCATAATTAAGGGCGCGTTTTAATTTGCGTCCTGCTAGTTCAAGTTCGACTTTTAAGGAAGTGGTGGAACGTAATTGCTGGGCAATTTGTAAGCATTGTAACTCAGTCCCGAGTGGGATGATAAATAGATCCGCTGTAGATGAGATTGTTTCTTTCTGCGATAGTGCTGTATAAATAACGTCTAAACCGAATGAAATACCGACTGTTGGATAGTTTATATTATCACCACGGAAAGCTCCGATAATGTTATCGTATCGACCACCGCTACCGATGCTAGATGTAATCGATCCATCTTTTAAAAAGATTTCATATACAGTACCTGTATACATTGTGAGTCCTCGCGCTAAAAACGGGTTGAATATCGTATTTTCATTTATTCCAAGGGCGATTAAATATTGCTGTAATTGTTGTAGTTCGTTTACTCCATCGGCAACGAGTGGATTATTGAAAGCTTCTTTAAAGTCAGCAATAGTAAGCTTTAGACAAGATAATACGGTATTACATATCGTATCAGCCATTTCTTCAGAAATTCCGCGCTCTAATACATCTTTTCGTACACCATCAATCCCAATCTTTTCGATTTTATCTAATGATAAAATGACGTCACTTGTTAACTCAGTAGGGATGTTAATGGCCTGAAGAATACCATTTAACAATTTTCGGTTATTATATTGGATCGTTATCTCTAAGTTTAACGTTCGGAACAGCTCAAACGCCATACTCATGAGTTCCGCTTCTGCCATGACTGATTCTACACCGACTATATCAACGTCGCATTGTATAAATTCACGAAATCTTCCTTGTTTAATTGGCCCATCTCGAAATACTTTCCCAATTTCATACCGTTTAAAAGGGAGGCGGATGTTCTGGTTCATTGCCACGACTTTTGCGAATGGAATAGTTAAATCGTATCGTAACGCAAGGTCACGTTTTCCTTGATCCTCAAGTGTATATATTTCTTTTAATATTTCATCGCCACCACCGTACTTGTAAGACATAAGCTCATACATATTTAACGTTGGTGTCTCTAACGGCTTACATCCGTATCGTTCAAACGTATCTTCACAAGCTCTTTTAATTTTATTTCGCAGCACTTGCTCCTCTGGTAAATAGTCTTTCGTTCCTTTTACATTTTTCATTTCCATTGTAATCACTCCTTTTTTAAATTAAAAAAAGCTATGCAGGTATAAAAATACCCACATAGCTTTATGAACGCTTCGTGGGTCAACAGGAAAAGCCCTGTACCCACGAAGAAAAATTTTTCTTCGGATACACGGCGTTACGTATGATGATGAAGTTGGAAAGAAGTATTAACATTTCGCATTGCAAATCTCTCCTTAACGTAAGTTTTTCCAAATTATATCAGATGATTTTTGAATTATCAATATTTTTAGTTTTGAAAAATACGTGAAGTTATGTAGGAGAAATGGAAAAGGGTGTATAATAAAACTTAATAATATGAAATAACCTTTTAAGGAGAACGTTATGAAAAAAGATAAAACAAATGCGATGCGAATATTAGATAAAGAAAAAATTGAATATTCGATGATGTCATATGATCCAGACGATGGGAAAATTGATGGCGTATCAGTAGCCGAGAAAATTGGACGAGAAGTGAGAGAAGTATATAAAACGTTAATCGCTCAAGGGAATAGTAAAAATTATCATGTGTTTATTATTCCGGTAGATGAGGAACTAAATTTAAAAGCTGCCGCAAAAGCAGTAAGTGAAAAGAAAATTGAAATGATTCCTGTTAAAGATATTACGAAAGTGTCAGGATACATTCGCGGCGGTTGTTCACCAGTTGGAATGAAAAAGCTATTTTCTACATGTATTGATGAAAGTGCCCAATCACTTAATACGATCATTGTAAGTGGAGGGAAAATTGGTATACAAATTGAGCTTAAAGTAGAGGACTTGGCGAAAGTGACGAGAGCGCAGTTTGGTGAGGTAACGAAGTAATGATACATAGGAAAAGAAGTTCTAGTTTTATCCCGCTATTTGCCGGGCAGTAAGACCCTCATCTCAAATTTCAGCGGAAGCAAAGAAATTAGGTGGGGATCAACTGCCCGTAAAAGCCCGATTGGTGAGGGCTGATTAAAGTTTCACTTTATTGAATTTAGATAATAATTTATAGGATAGTTAGTCCGTTATGGGGCTGATTATCCTATTTTATTTACAAACTGGATAAAGATTGAATGTTTAGTTTGATATAGGCATGTAATCTGAATTGTTTGTTTGGCTTTGGGAGAAGGTAAAACCTCGATGCAAGAACTTGAAATAAACAAGCAGGGTTTATTCTTAAAGATAGACAAAGAACAGGAGAGTGTTTTAATGAGGAGTCAAGAAATATCCATAAGAAAGCACAAATTGGGGGATGCCAGTATTTTTGAAAAAACACGCTAATAGTATGCAAGATTTTATACAGTTTTTTGGCTAATCCAGTAACAAACAAGAGCACTAAAACCACGTTAGGATAGGAATGTATATAATATGTATAGATTCATAGAACTAAAAAAGGGTTCACTTGTGAGAGCAGGGTTGTCCTTTTTCCTCGCTAACGCTAATGATGGGTTATGTTAACCTCATATGTATAGAATATACAGTTAACTAAAAATGAAAAGTTTACAATTAAAAATGAACAATAAAAAACAGTAATGTAAAATCACTACTGTTTTTTATTGTTTCTTATAAGTGAATCATTTGTACTCCTGTCTATATAATTTAAACGAATAAATAGCTCCAATAAAGAATACAAAAGCTTCAAATAATATAAAGATTTGACGGAAATTCTCAATATCTTTACCAACTAAAGAAATAAATATAGCATTCATTAGAATTTGAGTAGTAAACATACGAGAAGTAATTTTTAAATAAATAGTATTTGTTCTTTCAACCGGTTTACCAATTTTTTTGTAAATAATAATAAGTGCAATTACTGAACCCAAAAATAGAAGTGCTGTAAGTCCTACAACGATATTAAAATTGGCTGTACTTTCTAACATCCATTTATTTAATAGATCAATCATTATTATCTTCCTTTCCTACATAAGAGAATATTTTGTTCTTCTTTTTCACTATAATAAAAAAAGGAAAAAGAAAACATCGAACTTTCTTACAAACATTCGTGTATTCTTACAGTTTTGTCATTTTGTAAATGTATTCATCGCCCTGTTTTTCACTATTTTCTTTGGAAAACATAGTGAATTACGAGAAAGGGCGCTACAAAATCAACTTCCGAGAACAAAAATTATGTAAATAAGCTGTTCACTGGATTCTCGTAGAAAACTGTGGTGAGATAAAATTTTTGATTTTGTAGCACTTTAAAATCTTAGCTAGAGGGCTATTTATCGGTATCCCACAATAAAAAGGCAGGAACATATCAAATATGCTCCTGCCTTTGATTTTATTAAGTTTAATATCTATGACCTAAATATAATAGAATTTGGAGCTTCTTTTTATTTTAAGTAAATTGGGTAATTAGACTATAACATTAATGTTTATCTTTTAATATCATAATAATATAATGGAGGTGATGTTATATGGCTCTTACTACAGGACCAATTGAAAACGTAGGAAATCAACCTGCTAATGCAAATAGAGTTAGGGTGAAAATCCTTAACCGTACTGCGGGCCCACTTACTGGAGTAGCTAGAGTTTTTAGACTTGACGGTTCATTAGTATTAATTGAACAGGTAAACTTCAATGTGAATTCTAATGCTTCTACTTTTGCAACTCTAAGTTTAGTTCATCCTACTTTTGGACAAGCATTTGAATATGAAGTTCAAATTGTTCCTAATCAACCTGGTGGACTATATAGTGTTTATGGACTAACAGCTGAAAATGTTATTATTACTGCACAACGTGTTGTGAACTCAGAATTGACACAGTTTCTTTAATTAAAATAGATTGGTGCCTATATGGTATCCAATCTATTTTTGTACTTATTCTTTAGAGGAAGAAGGGCTTTATACAAAAATAAAGACTGTTATGGAAAAAGGAAAAGTCGAACTATCATCTTGATTTTTATTATTTCTGTCTTAGACTGTATCTGTTTTGTTGCACGGTTTTCTTTGAATGCTTTTTATTCAAACTGTTTTTTTTAAGTATTTATCAAATATGCATTATTGCATAAATAAATTTAAATTTATAAGTTAATATTAAACTACTTTTAAATTGTAAAGAATATTTTAATAATCTTTATAGGAGAAGGATATTTCTTGTTAAAAGTGAAATTGTTTGGAATGTGAATAAATAAAAAGTTTAGAAGTGATACAGACTGGATAGAGTCTTGTATTAAATAAACAGAAAAGGGGTATGGGTTTCTAAAAGGTTTCGGGAGTTAGAAAGCATTTTTTAGTGAATAGCTTCAAATTATATTTTAAAGGGGAAATGGGTATATGAAGTTTCGAAATACAAAGATTGCTATGATTACACTGTCTTCATTTTTTATTTTAGGTTCTGCATCTCTATCATTCACAGATACTATACACGGTGAAGTAGCTTCTGCATCAGCACAAGAGATTATTGTGAAAAATTATGACGATACATATTATAATAACGCAATAGGAAAAACGGGGTTAGAATTAAAGAAGGAACTGCATAATATTATTGATAATCATACAAAGTTATCATACAGTGCGGTTTGGGAAGCACTAAGAGATACTGATGAAGATCCAAATAATAAAAATAATGTGATACTCTTATATACTGGTCGTTCGCAAGGGAAACTTACGAATGGATCAGGAGTAAATAACTGGAACCGAGAGCATGTTTGGGCAAAATCTCACGGTGACTTTGGAACGACTGCAGGACCTGGAACAGATCTACATCATTTAAGAGCGACGGATGTATCTGTAAATAGTTCACGTGGAAATCTAGATTTTGATAATGGTGGTGTGAATCATTCTGAAGCGACAGAGTGTAAATATGATAGTGATTCTTGGGAACCTCGTGATAGTGTAAAAGGAGATATTGCTAGAATGCTGTTTTATATGGCTGTTCGTTATGAGGGAGACAACGGCGAAATAGATTTAGAACTGAATGAAAAAGTAAACAACAATAAAGATCCATACATGGGGAAACTATCTGTCTTATTAAAATGGAATGAACAAGACCCGGTCGATGATTTAGAGCGAAAGCGTAATGAAGTGATTTTTACAAAATATCAACATAACCGCAATCCTTTTATTGATCATCCTGAATGGGTAAATAAAATCTGGAACTAAGATCTTTAAAGGTATTATATTTTGATAAAAGGGATTGATTATTATGATCAATCCCTTCTTATATTTTTACTAGAATAAATGATTTTTATAGGACTAGTGAGGGAAATAGAATAGATATTTATATGGAACGATAGTACTTATTTATCTAGTTAAGTATTTAGTAAGGTCCCCACTCAATATTCACCCCAACAATAAGAAAAACAAGTCCTATGATAAACCAAATGAGTGCAAGTGGAGCCATGAAACGAATCCATTTTCCATAAGAAATGCCGCTTGCTGCGAGAACGCCCATTAAAACACCGGAAGTTGGATTAAGGCAGTTTATTACACCTTCTCCAAGCATAACAGCTTGTACTGTAACTTGGCGTGTAATGTGCATGAAATCAGCTAATGGAGCTAATATCGGAATAAAAATAACCGATTCTCCTGTTCCGGATGAAATAAGGAAATGTAATGCGGCACTACTTACGTACATACCGATAACACCAAATACAGGGCTTTGTCCTTCAAGAGACTGTGCGAGCTGGTTAACGATAGTATCAAGTAATTTGCCTTGTTCTAAAATGACTGAAATACAGCGAGCCATTCCGACAATTAAAGCACCATAGATAAGGTTTTGGCAGCCATTTAGAAAAGTAGAAGCGATATCGTTTGCTTTCATGCCACCTATTATTCCGGCTGTAATTGCTATGAAAATAAAAGTAGCGGTCATTTCTGCGTCCGTCCAATGTAGCCGAAAAGCGCCTATTAAAAATGCAATTAATGATAAAGCTGAAACGAGTAAAATTAATTTATGACGTATCGTCCAAGGAACTTCTTTTTTCTCTGCTTCTTTTTCGCTTGAAAGAGCGTTACTTGGAAACCAGTTGTCGCCAAGAATGCTTCCTTTATTCGATTTTTTCAAGCGCTTTACATACCAATTAATATAAAGGATAGTGGCAAGTAAAAAAGATATATAGATAGCTGTGCGTAAACCAATTCCCGAAAACATCGGAAGTTCTGCGATCTTTTGTGAAATGCCTAAAGGTGAGGGGGATAAAATAGTAGCGTTAAAACCAGCATAAGTGCCTAAATAAATAATTGCTACACCGACGATAGCGTCCCATTTTAATGTGCGTGCAACGATGATACCGATGGGGATAAAACCGATAACTGAATTAACGATAATGCCAGTCGTTCCAAGAATAGAAAAAAGTGCGGCAACGATACAAATGAAAAGTAATTGCTGATTACGAAATTTGTTAATAACATGATAGATTAAACCGTCAAGAGCACCTGTTTTTTCAAGAATGGCAATGGCACCGCCTGTAAATAAAATTAAAAAGATGATCGGAGCAGCAAGTGTCATTCCTTTTTCAATAGCGGTAAAAAAAGAAACAAATCCTACAGGTGATTGCGGAACAGAATGATAGCTACCTGGTATTGTCGTTGTAACGGTCCCGTTTGTAACTCTTTTAAATTCTCCAGCAGGAACGAAATACGTAGCAATGGCGCAAAGTAAGGCAATAAAAAATAGTAGTACGTACGCATCAGGCATTTTAAACTTTTGTTTACTAGGTTGTTTTTTTGCCTCAGTTTGTATTTGCATAAAATTCCTCCTTCTTCACTTAATTAATTTTAATATTCTGAATTCAATCCGTGAAATAGATTATAATAAAGGTAGCTTCTTAAGGCAATAGTTTTTGTATCCTTTTCCCGTACATATAAATTATTGCAATATTAGACAGGGAAACGATAATAAGCCAAGAATATGTTATGTAGAAAGAAAAAGGAAAAGAGGGAACAAGATGTGGAAAACTACAGATCTATGTGATGAATTTGAAAAGGAATTACAAATATGTCGCCAGTCTTTTCGGTCTTTTGGGAAGAAAGAACAATTCCACGGGAAAATTGCAACTGTAAAAGTGAAAGATGATAATGTACTAGTGAAGGAAGGATTGCAAACATTACCAGAAGGAACAGTATTAGTTGTTGATGGCGGAGCGTCTAGGAATTGTGCGTTACTTGGTGATAATTTGGCAGCTATTGCGGAAGAAAGAAAGCTAGCAGGAATTATTGTGAATGGGTATGTTCGTGATTCTAGTGAACTAAAGAATATTAATATTGGTATTTTAGCGTTAGGGACAATGCCAAATAGAAGTGTGAAAGAAGGAAAAGGAGAACGAAATATTTCATTGCATTTTGGACAAGTGGATTGGAATCCAAATGAATATGTTTATGCGGATGAAGATGGCGTCATTATTAGTGAAAAGAGTTTACATAGTTAAGAGTTAATAAGTTATTATTCTTAGAAAATAAATCCGATAAAGCATGGACAAAATTCTTTGTCAATAGTAAAATAATACAGAAATTTAAAATTTACAGAATGTATAGGTTTATCGTTTTACGATAACTTAAATGGGAGTAAGTTGTGCCAAGAAAAGTGAATGTTATCACAATGATACGTTCATAAACAAAATTATTTTTCCTATACAAATATAGCCGCGAATAATGCGGGTAGGAGGTGTTGTACATTTTTGTTCGACACTTACAAAAAGAGAGTGTCAATCGCACGCCCTTGAAGGGCCTTTTTTTGTGTAAATGGTAGTAAGGGAGGAAATTTTGGGATGGCAATGTTGAAAAAGTGGCTGCTTACGTCGTTAATGGCAGTGACACTTGTATTTGTTTCTTTTGCGAATACAGTACATATTACGTTTGCTGAAGAAAATACAGCAAAACTTGCAATTATTGGGGAATCACAAAAAGGCATTATGTTATGTCCGAAAGAAGAGCAAATTAAAGATGGGGAAACAGCTTTAAGTTTGCTGCAAAAGGTCATGGGGGACAAGGTAGAATCTGAAACGATGTCGTTTGGAACATATGTAAAAGGAATCGATGGTTTAATGGCCGGGGCTACAAGTGCTTGGCTGTATGATGTAAATGATAAGTCTGCAGAAGTCGGAGCAGATAGTTATAAATTAAAATCTGGAGATGTTGTTGTCTTTCGCTTTGTTTCAGACTGGAGCAATATAAGCCAGGAAACATTGAAAGAAACGTTAGATAAGTTCGGGACGTGTAAAACAGAAGAACCTAACGGTGGCAAAACAGAAGAACCAGAACCAGAAGGTGAAAATGGTAAACCGACAGTCGATCCAAAACCGGAAGATGAAAATGGTAAACCGACAGTCGATCCAAAACCAGAAGGTGAAAATGGTAAACCGACAGTTGATCCAAAACCGGAAGGTGAAAATGGTAAACCGACAGTTGATCCAAAACCAGAAGGTCAAGATGATAAAAAAACAGAACAACCACAGCAAGAGAACATTCAAGTTCCAAGTGCACAATTAAATGAAGCCATTTCTAAAACATCAGACAAGATGTTACAAGATGGAATTGAAAGTGACTGGGTATCTGTAGCGCTTTCTCGTTCTGGAAAGAATGTGCCAATTGAGGCAAAATTAAATTATGTTAAGTCAGTAACTGAAAAAGTAGAAAAGCGTATTAACCGTTTTTCAGCGACAGATTTAGCTAGAACAATTATTATGATGAATGCAATGAGTGCAGACCCTAAAAATGTAGGTGGACATAATTTAGTTCAAAAATTGTATGAGTCAGATAAAGTGAATTCTGTTACAGGTTATGCATTTGCTTTACTTGCATTTGATACGAAGAAGTATGAGATTCCAGTTGAATCAAAATGGAACAGAGTTGCTCTAGTGGAAGCACTGTTAAATAATCAGCATACAGACGGTGGATGGACTTATAATAGTTCAGGTAGTAAAGATAGTGCTAGTAGTGTTGATGTAACAGGTATGGTTTTATCAGCATTAGCTCCTTATCAAGAGCGATCAGATGTGAAACCAGCTATACAAAAAGCTGTTGCGTATTTATATAACGAACAGCTGCAAAATGGCGGTTTTTCAGCTGATGGACAAGAAAATTCAAATAGTACTGCGCAAGCAATTATTGGATTATCGCTTGTTAAAGATGTAGATCAAAATCGTCTTCATAAGGCAATGCAAAACCTATTATCATATCAACTTTCAAATGGTGAATTTAAATGGTTACCAAGTGATCAAAATGGTAACGGAATGGCTACAGAACAGGCTCTTTTAGCATTACTTCAATTTAAGGAAATGGGAAAATCTATTTATGATTGGTCTAATGTAGACGCTGGTGATGTAATTAAGCCAAAACCGATTGAAGAGCCAGAAAAGGTCGTTGAACCAGAAAATAATGTAGTAGAAAAAGAAGTTATTGAAGAACCGAAAGAACAAAAACAAGTACAACAAGAAACAAAAGATGAAAATCTAAAAGTAGTTGTAGATAACGAACCGGTTAAGAATAAAAAAATCGGAAACGATAACAGTCTACCAAAAACAGGAGCATCTTCTCATAGTGCAGCAACAGAAGTAGGTATGGGTGTATTATGTATTGCTTCTGCATATGTATTATGGAGACGTAAAGCAGCTTAACAAAAAATTAGGAGCAATTATTTGCTCCTAATTTTCGTATGAAAGGTGAGAGATAGGATGAGTAAGGTGAAATGGTTCATTTCTTTACTGCTTTCGCTCGGGCTACTTGCCGGATGTGAAGAGGCAGCTGTAAAGCCTGAGAAGAAGGTAGAACCGAAGCAAGAAGAGGTAGCGAAACAAGAAGAACAAAAAGATGAAGCGAAGCCGGAAGAAAAAACAGAAGAAAAGCAAGCTGAATCAGAGCAAAAGCAGCAAGAAGAACAGAAAGAGAAACAAGAACAAAAAGTAGAAGAGAAGCCGAAAGAGGAAAAGTCGCAGGCACAACCAGAGGTAAAGAAAGAAGAGAAACAACAGGAACAACCGAAAGAACAGCCGGCTGTAAATAAGCAACCAGAGCAGCAACAAGCACAAGAAGAGAAACAACAACCGAAAGCACCAGAAGTAAAAGAAGAAGCAAAGGTTGTGAATCAGCCGAAAGAAACACCGAAGCAGGAGCAAAAGAAAAAGCCAGAAGAGAACAATAGTGTACCAGCTCCACCAACACCGGTACCACCACCAAACCCAGTGCCACCACCAGTACCACCAGTACCTAAAGCAAAACAAGTAACAATCTCGGTAAAAGGAAATAACGGATATATAATGGGTGCGAAAAAGATGGATGTACAAGATGGCGATACTGTGTATAAAGTATTACAACGTACAGGATTAGATGTTGATGCAAGCGGATCTAGAGATAGTATTTATGTAAAAGGTATTAATGATTTATATGAAAAAGATATTGCGGATACTAGTGGATGGAAATATCGTGTGAACGGTGCTTTTCCAAACCATAGTGCTGGTGTAGCTACGGTAAAACCAGGAGATACAATTGAGTGGGTATACGTATTACAATAAGAAAGGCATTCGGTAAAGGGCTATGAAAATAAGTTTTTCTTCTTTACATCCTTTTGTGAATTTTTTCTATTATATCGGGGTGATGATACTATGTACGATGTGTCTTCATCCTCTTTTTTTAATTGGAGCAATAGTATTAATTATTATGTTAAATGTAATGCAAGGAAATAGCGAAAAGATAAGAAAGATGCTACCGAGCACAATTGTTTTCTTCTTTATGGTAATTTTATTTAATTCGTTATTAACGCATAGAGGTCGAACTACGTTATTTTGGTTAGGTGATAGCCGTATTAAGCTTGAGGCGATTATGTTTGGAATAGTAATGGGGTTATTACTAGTTGCAGTTATGTTTACGTTTGCGTCATACAATGATATTATTTCCAGTCATAAATTTTTATATTTGTTTTCAAGAATTTCACCGAAAGTTGCATTGTTAACGATGATTACAGTGAGATTTGTTCCTTTGTTTATAAGGCGATTAAAGAAAATCACACTCGTTCAAAAGACGAAAGGTGTGCAGGTAGATTCAGGTTCGATAATTGAACGCGTCAAAAATGGTATGCAATTGCTGCAAGTATTATTAATTTGTTCATTAGAAGATGCACTGCAAACGGCAGATTCTATGCAAGCTCGTGGATTTGGTGTAACGAAGCGTACGACGTATATTCGCTATAGAATGGAAAGGCGTGACTGGTATACGCTCAGTTATTTAATCATTCTATTTATAGCTGCTATTATATGTAGTAATTATGGCGGAGGGAAATTGATTATTTATCCGAAAGTCGAATCGATTTTATTTCAACAATACGACGGGATGATGTTTGTCGTATTTACGATGTTTATTAGTTTACCAATTATAATGGAAGGGAGAGAATGGATATGGTGGCGCATGCAGAAATAAACAATTTATCATTTGTATATGCTGATGAAAACGAATATGCGTTACAGCATATTTCTCTTTCTGTTCAAAAAGGTGAGTTTATTGCACTTGCTGGAGGATCGGGATCTGGGAAGACGACGTTATTAAAACATTTTAAAAAGGAGTTACTTCCAATTGGTTCGCGTTCTGGAGAGATATTTTATGAGGGTGTTTTAATAGAGGAAGTATCTGATTTGTTATCTGCCCAAGAAATTGGGATGGTATTTCAAAACCCAGAAAATCAGATCGTTATGGATACAGTAATTCAAGAATTAGCATTTTCTTTAGAAAATATCGGATTATCATCACATATTATTCAAAAAAGAATAGCAGAGCTTATTAGCTTTTTAGGATTTCAAGATTTATTGCATCAATCTGTTCACACGTTATCTGGTGGGCAAAAGCAACTTGTTAATCTAGCTGCGGTATTAGTTATGCAGCCGAAATTGCTATTATTAGATGAACCGACAGCGCAGTTAGATCCAATCGCTGCAAAAGAGTTTTTAGGATTATTAAAACGGATTAATGAAGAACTTGGAATTACGATTATTTTAAGTGAACATCGTTTAGATGAAGTTATCCCGCTTGCAACACGCGTTGTTTGTATGGATAATGGCCGTATTATGTATGATGGTAGTCCTAAAATTGTTATTACGGATATGTGGGGAGTAGAAACATTCCGTCCATTTATTCCGCAAATTCCAAGGCTATTTTTAGAGTGGAATGTGAGAGATATTCCGTTTACAGTGCGAGAGGCGCAAATGAAAATGAATGATTTTGCAGCGATATCATATGTAAATGAGCCAATAGCACAAAGTGAAAAGCAAGAGGTAATTTTAAGCGCAGAGCATATTTCGTTCCAATATGAAAAAAATAGTCCGCTTATTTTACGTGATTTATCAGTTTCGATTGAAAAAGGAAAATGGGTAGCACTCGTTGGGAAGAATGGTACAGGTAAGTCTACACTGTTAACGATTTTAGCAGGATTACAAAAAGCGAGAAGAGGGAAAGTAAAGTGGAACGGAAAAGTAATACATAAAATTGATTCGAAAGAACGTTTTAAAAGTATTGGGTATGTATCGCAGCATCCGTATTATCATTTTACATTTGATACAGTATGGGACGAGGTTTATGAACGTGCACGTGAATTATACGGAGAACAAGGAAAAGAAATAGCAGAAGATACGCTAAAACAGTTTTGGTTGTATTCGCTTAAAGAACGCCATCCGCACGATTGTAGCGGAGGAGAGCAACAATTACTTGCGTTATGTACGACGTTATTATCAAAGCCGACTTTATTATTACTGGATGAACCGACAAAGGGATTAGATCCGTGGAAGAAAGAAAGAGTAGGAGAGCTATTTAGGAAGCTACAAAAAGAAGGTACAACAATTGTAATGGCAACGCATGATATTGAGTTTGCAGCGAAATACGTTGATCAATGTATGATGCTATTTGATGGAACAGTCATTATGAATGATGCACCGAAAGAATTTTTTAGCGGCAACTTCTTTTATACAACATCTATTAACCGATTCATTCGAAAAGAATTGCCATATGCATTAACGTGGGAGGATGTGTACGAAGCTTGTCCAAACGATATGTTGCATTCATAATATGTATCTTTGCAGTAATAATCGGCACATTACTCTTTACGACACTTGTCATGGACGGTTATTACATGTTAAGTAGTTTGTTTATATTAGCGGTTATTATGTTACCTTTCTATATCCGTTTTGAAAGAAAGGCGTTTGTTTCACGTGAAATTGTTCTCGTTGCTGTATTAGCGGCAATTGCAGCAGTAAGCCGGGTGCCATTTTCTATTTTACCAAGTGTACAACCAACTTCTTTTGTCATTATCGTTTCTGCAATTGTCTTTGGAAGTGAAACTGGTTTTATGATTGGTGCTACAGCAGCAATTGTATCTAATATTTTTTTAGGACAAGGTCCGTGGACACCGTGGCAAATGTTTTCGTGGGGCATGATTGGTTTTATAGCAGGTTTACTTCGTAATACATTTTTTATGAAAAAGCTATGGGGGAGACTTCTTTACGGAGTAATTGTTGGCTTTTTATTTGGCTGGATTATGAATTTCTGGGGCCTTCTCGGTTTTATACGAGAAGCAACATGGGAAACTGTCATTTCGTATTATATCGCAAGTTTTTACTTTGATTTGAGCCATGCGATTTCGAATGTTATTTTCTTATTACTATTTAGTACTTCATGGATTACAATTCTTACAAGATTTAAAAAGAAATACGGTATATTAGATGAGCATAACGTGACATAGAAAAGCATACTCATATAAGGTAGGGTCGCGACTTACATATTCGTTTGCCTCTTTCATGCTTCTTACATAATGTAAGGAGCATTTTTTTGTCAAAAAATCGATTCAATATGCATCCGCTATTATATAAAATTATTTGTATAATTGTAGGTGAGAACTTTTTTCAAAAGGGAGGTGTATAGTTAATGAAGTTAGTTATTCCGAAGCAACATGGTGCATGGGCGATGCTTGCTATACCATTTCTATTAAGTGTCATACTTGGAAAACCTACTATTTATCATATTCCATTGTTTTTAGCATGGTTCTTTATCTATTTAGCCACGTATCCATTTCTTACGTACATAAAGCAAAGACGAAAAAAAGAGTTTTTACAAGCTGCCATTGTTTATTTTATTATTGCGTTCCTATTTGGGACGATTTCTTTATTATATGAGTGGCGAATTCTTTTATTCGTAATAGTAATGATTCCATTATTTATAGTGAATATGTATTACGCTCGTCAAAAAAATGAAAGAGCACTATTAAATGATATTTGTGCGATTATTGTGTTTTGTATCGGTGGGTTAATTAGTTATTACTTTTCAATGAAGCAAATCGATCATACAGCTATATTCATTGCACTTATTTCATTTTTATACTTTTTAGGTAGTACGTTCTATGTGAAAACGATGATTCGTGAAAAAAATAATCCGAAGTATCGTCTTATATCTTGGGGATATCATATCGTATTAACGATAATTGTATTTGCGATTAATCCGTGGTGTTCTCTTATTTTTATACCAAGTGTCATTCGAGCAATTGTGTTGTATGGCAAAAAAATTTCTATTATAAAAGTAGGAATTTTAGAAATTGCTAATTCTGTATATTTTTTAATCATAACGGCAATAATTATGAAGTATGCCATTTGAAAAAACTTCCCATCAATTGATGGGGAGTTTTTAATCTTTTTCTAAAATGTGAACGGTGTACTCACAACGTTGAATAGCTTGTTCAACAGCATAAAGTGATTGTTCAATACGAGCGCGATTAAAATCTTTTTCAACTGTTTCGAGCGCTTCTTCTAAACAATTTTTAGCTTCTTGTAATGATTGAAAAGAATCTTGTACATATCCGCGAGCATTTTGATGCATTTCATAATCCTCCTTGCGTGTTCGTATATGGGTAGTATGAACAGTAAGGAAGAAAATATAATTTATTATATTTGTTTGACAATTAAAGTGGAATTACGTATAGTAAGAATTAAGTGAATATTTTCTTATCCAGAGAGGTGGAGGGACTGGCCCGATGAAACCCAGCAACCGCGATGCAGGTGCTAATTCCAGCAGAACATATTTGTTCTGGGAGATAAGACGAAGATATATACGTAACTTCTTCTTATCGGAGAGGTTTTTTTATTGCAAAAAAACCGATTACGAAAATTTATATTAAGAAGAAAGGGGTTGCGCATTACTGTGACACTCGAAAAATACGTAAAACTGCGTAGTACAGTTTATGAATATATGATAGAGCAAGATAAGCCGATATCATTGTTAGATATTCAAGAACATATCGTTTCGCATCATGAAGGAAAATTCACGAAAAAGATGTTGCATCAATTTTATTTATCAAGATTATTAGACGAACTAAAACTGGATGGGAAAATTACATTAGCTGATGAATATCTCTATGCTGAAAAAGGGGTATTGTATAAGGCGAGAAAAGGGAGCTAAGCTCTCTTTTTTTCTTAAAATAACGGAAGTATGTAGAGTAAAAGACTGCTAAAGCAGCCTGATACAGGGAATGGTGTTGAGTGTGTAGTGTCAAAAATTGAATGTGCCTGAAAGAGGCAATTCATATCGGCTGCAAATGAAAAGAGACACCTTCGCCGAATAGGTGTCAGTCGTTTTGTCACGTAGACTTGCTACTTAACAGTAATTAGAATAACATGCAGGATTTTTGAAGTCAAAAGGGAATTAAAGGAAGGGGTACAATTATGTACGCTTACTTATTAAAAGATATAACGAAATGGATCCCAAAGTACATTGTAGATAAGGGATATGAATATTATGAAGATGGGCATGTAGAAGATGTTGAAATACAAGATAAAAAAGTGTTTGCTTTCGTTACTGGAAATGCAGGGAATTATGAAGTAGTTATCGATCTCGAAGGTTTTTCAGAAAGTAACTGTGAGTGTCCCTATGAAAATTATTGTAAACATATGGCGGCAGTTGTTTATGATATTCAAGGTGCTGGTGAGAGTGCAGTTAAAGAGAAACTGAAAGATTTAGAAAAAGAAGAGTTACTTATATTATTAAATCGATTGTTGCAAAGTTCGAAAAACGTACAAATTGTAGAGAAGATGTTAAAGAAGTGGAAACTTTAACGTATAGAGGGAGTTGTTTTGTAGTGAACGTACTAATTATATATGCTCATCCTAACCCTTCAAGTTTTAACGCGGCAATTTTCAATCATGTGCAAAAAGGACTACAGGAAACAAATCATTCAGTTACCGTACTTGATTTATACAAAGAACAATTTGATCCAGTCCTCGTATTTAATGAAGAGGAAACAGCTCGGTATAGAACGTTAGTAGAAGAAGCAGATACACTTTTATTCATCTATCCAATATGGTGGTGGGGGATGCCAGCAATTTTAAAAGGATTTATCGATCGTATTTTCGTAGCTGGATTTGCTTATAAATATGAAGGGGCTCTGCCGAAAGGATTATTGCAAGGGAAAAAAGCATGGGTTATCAATACGTTAGACTCGCCTCTATGGTACGTCGCATTGTTATATCGATCAGCAGATTGGATTATGATGAAGAGAGGCATTTTACGTTTTTGTGGCATTTGCGATATAAAACGGTCAGTGTTTCAATCTGTGAAAACGAGTAAAGTATCAAAGCGTGAGAAATGGTTATTACAAATAGAAGAAAAGGCTCGTGCATTATGAATGAAGTCGATCGTATTATAAACTGTGTTCAGTATGATGGCGAACTTTTTCGGAAGTATGTTACGTGTTTACTTCAATTGAAAAAATGTAGCGAAACATTTCAGCAAATTCAAATAGAGTTAAGAAATGATTATTTAATAAGAGGAATTTGTGAAAGAGAAGTTGATGAGGTAGTACGGGGAAGTAAAGAATATGAAATGCATTTTCTTCCTAAAGTATTACAGTGGAATTTTTTGAGGGAAAATCCACATCTAATTGAAAAAGTGTGCGAAGATTTTTTTGCATTTGAGTCATTACATCTTACGGAGTTAGAGTGGGAGAAGATTATAAATTTCATGGGAAATAAGTGATTTATTATGTAAAAAAGCTAGTATAAAACTAGCTTTTCGTTTAAATAAATAAGAAGCATAGACTAATGATGAAACCCGCATATAGTAAGTTCACAACACAAAATCCCATAATGTCACGAGCACCTAAACCAGCTATCGCTAATGCTGGTAATGCCCAGAAAGGTTGAATTAAATTCGTCCAAGCATCGCCCCATGCAATTGCCATTGCTGTTTTTGCAGCAGGTACACCAAGTTCAGCGCCAGCTGGAATCATAATTGGTGCTTGCACAGCCCATTGACCGCCGCCAGATGGAACGAAAATGTTAACAATGCCAGCACTTAAAAATGTAAAGAGCGGAAAAGTCGTTTCATTTGAAATGCTAATAAAGAAATTAGAAATAGCTCCTCCAAGTGAAAGTCCTTCACTATTTGCTCCAATCATCATGCCCATAATTCCTGCGTAAAACGGAAATTGAAGTAAAATGCCAGAAGCACTTTTCGTAGAGTCTGAAAAAGCACGAATATACTGAATCGGAGTACGGTGGAAAATAAGGCCTGCAATTAATAACATAAAAATCACGATATCGAGAGTAAGGTTAAAACCTTTCGTATAAAAGTAATTGAAAATATAGATGAGACCTAACAATCCAACGCAAAGTGTAATAATAATGCTATTTTCCATCTTTTCAGCGAACGTATTTTTTTCTACTTCTTGAGCAGCAGCTTCTTCATGGAACACGCTAGGATCTACTGTAATCGTATGTTTTTCATCTGGATGCATCGCTTTATTGATGAGAGGCATCGTAACGAGAAAAATAATAACTGGAACGAGAGCGTATGGTGAGAATAACGTTTCTGTTATTGGAATAGCTTCTTTAATACTGCCAGCAGTCGTTTTAATTAACGTTTCACCGCCTGTTGCTAACGTAAGAGGGATAGAGGCAGAAAGACCGGCATGCCAAATGAGAAATCCAGAGTAAGAAGAGGCGATTGCTAGTCTATAATCTAATCCGTCCAGCTGCCTTGCCACTTCTTTTGCGTATAAAACAGATACAACAATTCCAAAGCCCCAGTTTATGTATGCACCAAGTAAACTTACAATTGAAATGGCAATAATGCCTTGTCCATTCGTTTTTGGTAGTCTGGCAGCTTTCGTTAATCCTTTTTTAATAAGAGGAGCATTTGCTAAAGCAGATCCAGTCACGAGTACAAGTGCCATTTGCATAGAAAAGGCGAGGAGTCCCCAAATTCCATTACCCCAGTGATTAATCATTTCTACAGGTGTTTGGTGAGTCGCAAACATACCAAAGAAGATAACGAAAACAGTTAGTAAACATGATAAAATAAACGGTTCTGGCAAGAAGCGTTGCACTAAGGCGACGCAACCATTTGTAAAGGAACGAAACAAAATAGATCAACCTCCTTATGTATATGTATTACAATTATTCGAGGTTGTTTAGGAGATAACCTTCAATGTAAAGAAAATTCAGATATTTATAGAGTGGTAATTTATTGATAGATTGATATAGAGCCTCGTATCAAATTCTGCTTTTAATATACTAGAAGAAAAACGGTTGGAAATGGGGTAGCACTTATAGGGATAGTATAGAGAAAGGTTACTAGCTGGCTTCAAAACAACTGTTGCAAAATGGTCAAAAAATAAAGTTCATCATCCCGGAAGAAACTTTATTTTCATCTATAGAAGAAATTTTCGACCAATATGAACAGACAATCTTTGTAAGGGAAGTGTTTTAACGAATTCTCCAAAAGGTGTGGATGTATTAGTTAAACACTTAATTAAACATGTAAACTGCTTATATAAATTTTGATAGGCGTGTTTTAAGCAGTTATTCTTTCAGTATCTTCTAATATGTAGGAGTATAAATAAAATATCCCAACAAGAAAAAGCTTCCACTACTGTGGAAGCTTTTCTAAATAATGTGCAATATCAACATACATATTTGAGTAAACCGAATGTATTTCATTACTTGGCGTTGCGTTAGAAGAGAAGTGGGCGATTACCATATTTGCTTTCGGATCGATGTAAAGTGTTTGTCCGTAACTACCTAACACTTCGAAAGCACCTTGTTCATTGTGGGGAATCCACCATTGATTATGATAAGAAATAGAAGCTCCAGGGCCAATTGCAAGTTCACCTTCTTGGACATTTTTTATAACTTCAGTAATAGAAGAAGGGAGAATTTGTTTTCCATTATATTCCCCGTTGTTTAATAGTAATTGCCCAAATCTCGCCATATCTCTAGCAGTTGCATTTAATCCAGCACTAGCTTGTTCTACTTTTGTTTCATCTGTAACGTAATACGCGTTTTCTTCCATACCAATTTGAGACCAAATTCGTTCACTTACATTTTCAGCTAGTGATCTACCAGTAATAGTTTTAATAATCCAAGCGAGCGTTTCTGTTGATCCGTTATTGTAAGAAAAGGAAGAACCAGGCGGTGCAGTTTCTTCGGCTTCTCGTAACATATCATAAATTTTCATCGGACCGTCGTAGTTTTTGCCGCGGGGTAAAATATTGGTAGCTAAATATAATTGTGCATCTTGATTTTCTAGCCCAGGCTGCTCATATCCGTGGGTCGGGTATTCTGCTGACACTTGCATGTCCATTAATTGCTGAAGTGTGGCATTACCGAACGGTGTGTTTTTTAATTCTTTTATGTAAGTGTCAGCTGTTTTTTCTAAGTCAATACGTTTTTCTTCAGCGAGAGATTGTATAATTGCCCCGGTAAAGACTTTTGCTAATGATGCCATACCATGAGGTTCATTCTGTTTATACCCATTGAAATATCGTTCGTAAACAAGTTGTCCATTATGTACAACGACAAAAGCATCTGTTTTGTTATCATCTAAAAGTTTTTTTAGAGGAGTTGTATTTCCGAATCTACGCTCCACAGCAAAATCGTCTAAGTTTTGCAATGCGGAAGGGAAGTGAGCAATTTGGTCAGGATTGTTTTTTACGTTATTAACTAAAGTGAATTCTTTCATATGAGTATATGACCAACGTAAGTAAGGGTCATTTAACCAGTTTTCTTTTGTCACATTATGTTTTGATGGGGTCGTTTTATTTTGTTTGAAGTAAGTAAACCCAAGCCCTGTAATTACAAATATGAATGTTAGTATAAGTAAGAGTAGGGGAGATTTTTTTAGTTTCATATATGGCCCTCCTTTTTATTTCTACTATAAGTATACGCTCGTCTTGAAAGAAATACAAAATAAGGAAAGTAAACGGGGAAGTTTACTTTCCTTATTAACGTTAAGCGGAAATTTTTCCGTCTGTAGGTTGTTTCTTGAATTTTTGTTTTCGTCCGTGTAATCCATAATATAAAAGTAAAGTGAACGCAACGATAATAGCTGCGATAAAATACATATTATGATAACTGGATTTCGCTGCGACAATACCTAAAATGAAAGAACCAAAGCCAATACCACTATCAAAGAATGAGAAATACGTAGCTGTCGCAGAACCACGTCTATGGTTTGGAGCGGCAGAAATCGCAATCGTTTGGAAACTCGGAATTAATGTTCCGTAACCTAAACCGATTAGCATACCTGCGCCAAGGAACCAAAATGAAGTTTGTGCTTGGCTTAATATGAACATTCCGATTGTGAAAATAATGATAGCAGGGTAAACGAGTACATTTTCACCGAAGCGATCAAAAATCTTTCCTGTAAATGGACGAGAAATGACAACAACAAGTGCGTATAAAATAAAGAAGTAACTTGCAATTTCACTTAAACCGAGTTCTTTCGCATAAATAGGAATAAAGGATAAAATACCACTATAAGAAAAGGCTAAAACAAATCCTGTAAGTGCAATTGGAATAGAAGATGGTTCGATTAAGTCTTTCCATTTCATTTTTTCACGTTTTTGTTTGCTAACAGGTGCTTCGTGTGGAATATCTACAAGTAGTCCTAATAAAAATGCAAGTAATGAAAATACGGAACAAACGATAAATAACACAGTAAACGAAAAATGAGAAATAATTGTTAAACCTAAAAAAGGACCAATTACCATCGGCAGACTCATAAATACGCCGAAATATGCAAGTGCTTCGCCTCGTCGATGAGCTGGCGCAACATCAGTTACGATCGTACCAGTAGCTGTCGTTGCCATCCCGAACCCAATACCGTGTAAGAAGCGAAGGGCAAGTAATAAGAATAAACTTTGCGCACCGAAATACATAACAGTAGCGGCTAAAAATAATGAAAGTGAAATAAATAATATTTTCTTTCTTCCTAAATCATCGAGCCATTTTCCTGTGAATGGTCTACATAAAACAGAAGAAATAAGAAACACAGTTGCAACTAAACCAATTTCCTCAGGTTTTCCTTTTAGGCCGTCTATTACATAGACAGGCAGAGTAGTCATAAGCATGTAAAATGTTAAGAAGAGAAATAGACTACTAAAACAAGTTCCGAGGAAATCCTTCGTCCAAAGTTTCTCACTTTGCATCGTCATCCCTCCAATTTAATCTAAATTTTTAATAATTTGTTGTAACACTTGAAATGCTTGATGTAAATCATCTTCGTTAATACCTTCTAGCGTTTTTTCTTCGAAAGTATCAACTTCTTCTTGCCATATTGGAATCATCTTTATCGCTGTTTCGGATAAAGAAATGAGCTTCTCACGGCGATCTTTACCTTCTGTACGAATAATCCATCCCATCGTTTCCATACGTGTTAACGTACGAGTCATCGTTGGTGATTCAACATTTAAATACTGGCACAATTCTGTTTGCGTACAAGAACCAGTTTGATTAATGCGGAAAATAACAGCCCATTGCGCACTAAATAACCCTGTTGGAGATACACGTTCATTAAATTTCTTCGTAAACTTTCGAGAAGTCTGGCTGACGATGTGAAAAAAATGTTGTTTTTCGTCCATGTATTTTGATCCTTTCAAATTAGTTACCTAGCTAACTATATACTTTTTTATAATAATTGTCTAGTAATAGACATGTTGATTTATGTAAAAAATTCTTATAGGTTTTATGTTGCGAACGTACATTCTACGTGCTATTCTTTAATTAAGTAAAGAATTTTCTTTCTATTAAATAGAATGGGGGAACTTGTGATGATTAAGCCTGCAACAATGGAGTTTGTTTCACTATCGAACGGAGAAACGATTGCATATCAGGAAGTTGGAAGGCGAAATACAGATATTCTTGTACTCATTCACGGGAACATGACATCGTCACAACATTGGGATTTAGTTATTGAAAAGTTGCAAGATCAATACCATATTTACGCTCTTGATTTAAGAGGGTTTGGACAATCAACGTATAATCAATCGATAGATTCATTACAAGACTTTGCAGAAGATGTAAAATTATTTATCGACGAGTTAAAGCTAGAGAAATTCTCATTAATGGGCTGGTCAATGGGCGGTGGCGTTGCGATGCAATTTACAGCGAATCACCCAAATTTTGTAGAAAAGTTAATTTTAGTAGAATCAGTAGGAATGAAAGGTTACCCAATCTTTAAAAAAGATACGAATGGGCAGCCAATTGTATCAAGTTTAGTAAAGACGAAAGAAGAAATTGCGCAAGATCCAGTACAAATTGCTCCAGTATTAGACGCGATAAAAAATATGAACAAACTATATTACCGTACAGTATGGAATCTATTAATATATACACATAATCAACCTGAACCGGACCGTTATGAAAAGTATTTAGATGATATGTTAACGCAACGTAATTTCGTAGATGTGAATTATGCGCTCATTACATTTAATATTTCAGATGAACATAATGGGGTTGTAGAGGGAAGTAAACAAATTCATCGTATTAAAGCGCCAACACTCGTCATACAAGGCGATAGAGATTATGTCGTTCCGCAAGTAGTCGGTGAGGAATTAGCGAAACATTTGCCAAATGCAGAGTTGAAGGTATTAGAAGATTGCGGACACTCGCCGTTTATTGATTGTTTAGATGTATTTATAAAACATGTAGAGAATTGGTTAGAACAGAAATAATCCCCGAAATGAGCAGTATTGCATATACTATAACATTTGTATGTTAAAGGGGAGATTATCAATGCATCAACCATTTTTCATCGCTTATTCGCCATATAATCATTACGCATATACAAAAATGATGATAAAACCGCTGTATATGCAAGTTTCGCCAGCTGTAGTTCCTTTACAAATGCAATATCCGCAGCCACCAATCGCTAACGCACAGCAATACTTATATGAAACTGCTTTTTATAAACATCCATACTTTAAGCAATTTCATAACAATGTGAAAGCACAAGTTTGGGAAGGATAAGGTAACAAGCTAAAAGATTCATTCTTTTAGCTTGTTTTTTATTGCGAATATTCGTACACGCATTTGCAGAAACAGTTTATAATGAAAAGTGGAAGCGTGAGAAGGAGAGGGAAAGGGATGTCAATGCGTTTTACTTTTTGGATTATGGTTGGGATTGTAGCAATCTCGGGTTTATCACAAGGAATGCTCTTACCTGCCATTGCAATGATTTTTGAACAAGAAGGGGTTAGTTCAAGTATTAATGGTATTCATGCGACGGCATTGTACATTGGGATATTAGTCATTTCGCCGTTTCTTGAAAAACCGATGCAAAGGTTTGGAATGAAGCCGATTATTGTTATAGGTGGGTTTCTCGTTATTATTTCATTATTCTTTTTTACACAAACATTTTCGTTTTGGGTATGGTTTATCCTTAGATTTCTAGTTGGAGTCGGAGATCATATGCTTCATGTCGGAACACAAACGTGGATCACGACAACATCAGACCCAAGTAAAATAGGGAGACAAGTATCGATATACGGTGTATTCTTCGGAATTGGTTTTGCCGTTGGCCCGTATTTAGCAAGCACTGTGCAGTACGGTCTTGCAACGCCATTTATTATATCTACTATACTTTGTCTAATAGGTTGGCTTTTACTACTTCCAACAAAAAATGCATTCCCAGCGCAAGATGAAAGAGAAGTAAAGAGTGAATCATCATTTTCTCGTTATAAACAAGTTGTTGGATTAGGATGGATTGCACTGCTAGGACCACTTGCATATGGCGTACTTGAAGCAATGCTAAACAGTAACTTACCAGTATACGCACTTCGTAAAGGGTGGTCTGTTTCAGATGTATCCTTCTTATTACCAGCATTTGCAGTTGGGGGTATTATTACACAAATTCCGCTCGGTATATTGAGTGATAAATACGGAAGGGACCGTATATTAACGTGGACGTTTAGCATAAGTACGGGCATTTTTCTACTTGCCGCCGTATTTGATCAATATTACTGGATCGTCTTTGCCTGCATGCTTTTAGCGGGTATGGTTATTGGATCGTGCTTCTCTTTAGGGCTTGGATTTATGACTGATTTATTACCGAGACATTTACTACCGGCAGGTAATATATTATCCGGAATCGCTTTTAGTTTAGGAAGTATTATGGGACCTGTATTAGGCGGCGTATTTATAGAAAAAATACAGTATACAAGCTTTTTTATTGCGGTTATGATTATAATGGGAATTCTCGCAATGTTATATATGGTCTACATGAAAAATCAATTTGCATCAAGAAAAATAGAAAGTAGGTTAGGGCATGACAAAACAACCTAATAAAAAGAAATTTGAAGTACTTGAAAATGAAACAATTACAGACTGCTTAGCACGTATGGAACAAGAAGGCTACGCTCCGTCTCGTCGTATGGAAGAGCCAATCTTTCATGAAGTAAAAAAAGACGGCAAAACAGTAGTTGAACCGTGCGGTAGGAAGATTGTTTTTGAAGGGAAATTGAAGTAATCCAATAACAAATTCTCTTTATAGTATAGAGCCATCCAATAGTTGGGTGGCTTGTTTTTTTATTAATCAATGCAGGAATTGAATAGAATGAATCTCTCGTTCATTTCTCCTAATGGGCTTCTTTATATGGGACAAAAGATTGCTACTTTTTTCGTATATTGGTAAAATAAGTTCTTGGGTCTTACTTATTGTTATCGGTATAATGTTTGTCGCTTGAATGAAAGAAATTAGTTACAAAAATTTCGCACTATGTAAAGGGGTACAGCAACGATCCCTTTTTTGGAGGCACCTTAAACATAAAGCGAGAGAAGAGGCTATATGAACGATTCTCCTATCTTGTTTAAATATTAAACGAGTTATTGCAATTGGAATAGGTATATCAAACTAGTCGACATCCTGATGGATCATCTTTTTCTAGTAACCTATCACTTCTGATGGAATCGATAGATTGCTAGAAAGCGGAAAACAATTATTAGTATATTCCGAAGCAGGTGTAACAGAGTGTCCTTCCATAATTAAGGGTAAAACCAAAATACGTTGTTTTAAAGAATGATTTGTTAGAACTGGTTATAAGGAATAAAACAGAAAAGAGGATCACATGTTAGATACTTTACAGAGAAGTAAAAAGTTTTTTTTAGTATGTCTTATTTTTTTAGTGCTTTTAACCGCTTGTGGTAATACAGATGTTAAGACGTCTAAAGCTTCATTACCACCGGCTGAATCCAATATAGATACATCGTTAAAAGCACCGAATTGGGTAGATAAAAGCCCTATCCAACAGTCTCCTAATTTTACGGAAGACAAAAAAGTACAATCGGTTGTGAATTTAATAGCTACGGGTGATAATTTATATCATGACGCAGTAATTAAAGATGGCAAACAAAAAGACGGTTCATATGATTATAATTATATTTATGAAAATATCAAAAAAGCTGTTAAATCAAGTGATCTTGCTATAGTGAACCAGGAGACTCCGATTGCCGGAAATAATTTAAAAGTACAGGGATATCCGACTTTCAATACACCTGAAGAAGTAGGCCAATCTTTAGTGGACACTGGATTCAATATAGTGACGCAAGCGACAAATCACGCTATGGATATGGGTATTAAAGGTGTTGCGAATACAAGAGAATACTGGAAGAAATATCCGGATGTTATCCCGGTAGGTATTAATGAGAGTAAAAACGAGCGTAATGAAATAAAAACGATTACAAAAAATGGTATTCGTTTTGCGTTACTAAATTATACATATGGTACGAATGGAATTAAAATTCCAGCTGATAAGTCTTGGGCTTTAAATTTAATTGATAAAAAAGCGATACAAAATGATGTGGAAAAGGCAAAGAGTAGCTCTGATATGGTGATTGTTATGGTGCATTGGGGAGTAGAATATACCTCAACACCTTCAAAGCAACAAAAAGAAGTTGCTCAATATTTAACAGATTTAGGTGTAGATGTAGTAATTGGAAATCATCCACATGTAATTCAACCAATTGAGTGGAAACAAAATAAAGATGGACATGAAACGCTAATCTATTATTCTCTTGGAAATCTTATTTCTGCGCAAGAAAAATTAGAAACATTAGTTGGAGGATTATCTTATGTACAATTTGTTAAGTATGAAGATAAAACTTTTGGTATACGACAAGCGGCAATCGTACCGACAGTAACCGACTATGCCGATGGTAAGAAACAATTTAAAATTCAATTTTTAAAAGATTATTCGGATGAAAATTCTAAAAAACATGGAATTAAAAAATTTGTCGGTCCCGTTTCTTTGAAGGATTTCAAGGAGATTCCTAGAGACGTGTTGGGAAATTGGTATAAAGACTAATAAACAAAAAGGGAATGAGATACAATTAAAAAATTTATAATTTTAGCATTGGTATTAGCAATGGGATGGAGTCTTGCTGCTTGTAGTGGAAAGCAAACATCTCAGGCAACTACTAATAATAACGATAAAAATAAAAATGAAATACATGCGAAGAAAAAAGATGTTTTACCTATCTCTGATGTTAATGATTGGAGAATTATCCTTGTAAATAGAGAGCATATGTTATCAAAGGAACTAGGAATTGAATTAACAAGTATCACCCAAAATGCGAAGCCAAATATGAAAATAGATAGTAGAATTGCAACTTCCTATCAGGATATGGTAGCAGCTGCAAAAAAAGAGGGAATCAATCTTTATTTAAGATCAGGTTATCGAGCTATAAAATTACAACAAACTTATTATGATGCTTCAGTTAAAAGCTATAAATCTCAAGGCTTGTCGGATAAAGAGGCTAGTGCTAAGGCATTGGAATATCTTCAGTATCCTGGTGCAAGTGAACATCATACTGGATTAGCGTTAGACATTATTTCAGTTGAATGGCAAAATACTGTAGAAGATTTAAATGCAAAATTTGAAACTACCGATGCATTCAAATGGTTAGATAAGAACGCTGCAGAATATGGATTTACTCTCCGCTATCCAAAAGATAAAGAGAATATTACTGGCATTAAGTATGAGCCATGGCACTATCGTTATGTAGGAAAAGAAGTTGCCGTTTATCTAAAAGAAAAAGGGTTAACTTTAGAAGAATATAACGAAAAAATTAAGTCTGGTAAGTAAAAATATGCTTTAATTTTATTAAACATTATGCACTGCTACAAGAAAAGGTGAATCTGAGGATGTGTTAACCTTCCACCTAGTATTGTAAAAACTGAGTATGATAATTTGAGCACGTACGAACCAGTTATCGTGTAAAAAGATGTATGTATTAAGAAATTAAAGTTAAGGATCTGATATTCATATCAGATCCTTTTTCTATTGTTCTTTTAAGAGCGACTGAGCCAAAATATTGGAATGAATATAGAAACAAAACAGCCCAAGAAATAGTATAACGAATCAGGGAGCCTACTCGTACGCTTCATTGGGATTATCCAGAAATAGTTGTTGATGAAATAAGAAAGAACTGGTCTTACTCTCAAGCAAGGATTTAATACGAATGAATTGGATAAAAGGTAATAATAAAAAACACTGCGCTTGGCAGTGTTTTTTATTATTTCTGCACATAAATACATAGTCATATTGATTAAAGTTTCACTTTATTGAAGAAAAATGCGAAAGCCATTCATAAAATATGGAAATGTTAAAATCCCTTTGATAAAATAGCAATATGTAAAAATAATTATTTGTTAATTCTTAATGTAATGAATATTCATGTTTAAATATACGAATTTAACTACATAGTTATTGTGCTAAAGGGGGAGAAAGATGTTAGATGAATTGTACAATGCTTTTTTAAATGCGTCTGGTTTTACAGAAAGTGCGAGGAAACGAGATCGGTATGATGATTTACATGATTATTTAAAAGATAAAGAAAAAGAGTTAAAGCAATTCATTCAAGATGCTGAATCAGCGAAGAGAGATTATGAGAGTAAAAGTAATGGTTTAGAAGCTAATAAAATTCCGGCAGTTGAATTTGAACAAAAACGTCATGAAAAGGATGAAGAATTACATACATTAGTATCCTATTTTAAAAGTGCATTAAGCGATGTTGGATCTGCAAAAAGTACAGCTTATGCAAAGTATTTGGAATATAAAGCGAAAGCAGAATCGGAGAAAGCGTCAGCATACGCTGCAGCGACCAAGGCTTTTGAAGAAAAGAAAAAGGAATTTGAAAAACTTATCCATTAAGCATACAAAGAATGGAGGGAACCAACATGAGTGGTAAAGAGGTTGAAATTATAGGAAGTAACACTGCAAGTGCCATTTCTTACGCACAAAACATTGAAAATGGTATGAAGGATTCTTTAAACCAAGCGAAAGACTTAAAAGCATATGTCACAGGTGCGAAATGGAATGGAAAAACGAGAGATGCATTTTTAAGTTATCTTGATTTGATCATTCAATATAATTCAGAAATGGTAGAGGCATTTGAAGGACATACGAAAGCTTTGAAAGAGTTAGATAAAAGCATTCAAACGTACGGAGATAAATCGGAAGTAAGGGAGATAAAACAACTGTGATGGAGAAACGAGGGATAAAAGAATGGGGAAAGAAATGAGTTTTGCACCTGCTGAATTATATGTTCTCGCAGGTGCAGCTGGGGTTACCGATATATTTGGATTGCCAAACCGTGACGCAATTATTTTACTTGATGCAGAATGTGTCACGAAAGCAACTACGAGTTTAAAAGAAAAAGGCCTACTTACAAGTGAAAATGGAATTACCCCTGCAGCTTTTCAAATAATTGAACTATTAAAGGAATATGAAAATTGTCATGAATACACGAGAATGAATAATGTATTAATTGGCTTTTTAAAAGAGGATAAAGACCGAGTGGCTGTATTAACAGAAATAGAACCAAATAAAAAATACGAGATCGACTACATACCAAAACCGGACGTATATTTTTCATTATTAACACGCATTCCTTTCTTATTGAGAGAACCAAGGGAAATAGAAGATACATTTTTCTCAAAGAGAATGACAGAGGCAGAACAACAAACATTTGAGGAAAAAGATTTATCAAATAAAGACGTTATAGCGATAGAAACGTATACGAGGCCTCGAAGTAATAGAGGAGGAAAATGGGAATGTTTCTTATATTTTACTGAAGGAGAAGATTTCGTTCAAATAGATGTAGATCGTAATCGATATGACTGGGTGAGCCTCTATGCGGTTAATAAGAAATTGTATGACGTGTTAAAAATGCCATATAAAAAGTTAATTGACCCGAGACAATTCTCGTTAGGAGGTATTCAATAATGCAAGTATCAATGGGAGATAGTGGTTCTGGTGGTGGAGAAGAAGTATTAGTTAATTTTCAAGAACTACTTGATATAGTAATGAAGTTAGAAAATATATATAAAATCCATGTAGACGTCATTGGAACGAATATTGAGAGTTTATTAAGCTGCGATTTTTATCAAAAAGGTGAAGCGATGAGAGTAATTGAAAAATATCCTGATATATTACACAAAACACTAGAATTGGCTGAACACTATTCTAGGTCAGCGACAGTTGTAGGAAATGTATGTGTAGAAATGCTTGAAAAGGACGAACAATTACGTGAAATATTAAGTAAGTTGTAGAAATCACCATACGGCTGGGGGGATGAAAACGAGATGGATGTGAAATATAGACCTGAACCATGGCAAAACATGGGGGATGGTATGAATCGAATTACAAAAGATGCACTCATAAAATTACGGGAAGCAAATGAATCATTAAAAAGAATTGATGGAAGAATACGAGATTTAGACTCGGATGGTAGTATACATTTTAATCCTAAAGATCAATCGCAAAAAATCGGGGAATTACTTGATAGCTATTCGACATTACAAAAATATTGCGGAGAAGCAGGGCGATTAGTCTCTGAACATATAGATAAACCTTTTTTAGTAGAAATGGATAAATTCGCTCAAAAAATGAGAGATACATCTATTCTCAGTTTTGAAACAAATAACCGAATTGGCTCTACAACAACGACAGTATTACCAGGTGCGCATGCAGGCTACGGAAGTGTACCACAAACAATACAGAAGAAGAAAGATAAAATAACAGTAGAAGATATTTTTAGAGATTCTCCTGCATTTGATAACGTACTTAGGGCAGAATACAAAGAACTAAAAAAACAAAATCCAGATGCAAAACTAAATTATGAAGAATACAAGAAAGTAGTCCCATCCACACGAGGATTTGAATACAAATCGATAGAAGATGAACAGAAAAAACTAGAAATGGTGCGAGACATAGGAATAGGCGTAGGAATCATCATCACAACAATCCTTTGTCCACCACTCGGGGCCGCTGCCGCAGTAGTATACGGAGGTGTACAAATAAAAAGCGGTATCGACGGAGAAGACTGGGGAACACATAGGAAATTGAGCCAAGAAGAGCGGGTAGGAAACATCATTTTTGGCGGATTAGATGCAATCCCAGTTGTTGGAGCAGTAGGAAAAGGAGTAAAAGCATTCAAAGGGACGAGTGAATTAGCTGATTTAGCCAAATTATTAAAATTCAAAGAAGGAATGCCTGGTTTTAATCCAAATTTGGGTGGAAATGTGGTACAATCATTGCGTGATAATAAAGCTATTATGCTTGACCGTTTGAAACTAGCGAGCCTTAAAATGGAGAAATCCGGAAATGAAAAGATGTATCAATTTGGCGAAAAAATAGCCAAAAGCATAGATGATAGGACAGCCAAATCGGCAAGTTTTGAAGTTGATGGAAATGGCTTACTAATATCTAAGCAAGGTGGTACAGATTTCCAAAGCTGGGTGAATAAGCATCATACAGAAAGTAATAAGATTATAGATGATAAGATTAAGGGTGTAGAGGCTTCTCTTGCTAGTAAGGGTACGGGTGAAGGTAGTACAAAAGTTAAAAAAACTGATAGTTTGTATAAGAGAAGTAGTTTTAGAAAAGGTACTCGTGTTAAAGCAGAAAGTGAAGCACCAAAAAATGCATCAGGAAAAATGATTTGTCCCACGTGCGGAAAAGATATTCCAGATAGTATTACCATTAATACTAAAAATGGACCAGTAAAAAGAATTGGATATGACTTAGATCATTATCCAGATACTTGGGCAGAAAGAGTTGTAAGTATGAAAACAGGTGAAGTAAAACCAACACGAAAAGAAGTATTGGATGAATATAATGCTCGACTAAGGGTTCAATGTCATGAATGTAATATAAGTCATAAATTTGAAGGAATAGAAGGAACATATAAAGGGGAGATAAAAGAATGATAAATTACGGAGAGCTTTATTATGACCATTATAGTAAATATTTAGGTGATCCAATAGACCGAGAGGTTTTTAAAAATAATGAAGAGCTTCCGAGTATGCAAATTTTAAAATATGAAAATGTATTTGAAGAATGTTTAGTTTTTAATACACTTGGACTCAGTAAATATGAAGAAATAGTAGGGGATAATGTTGAAATTTCAATGGTAGTTGATGGGGCATTTAATAGTACAGGGTATATCCTTGCAAGTGCTTTATTTTATTGTATAGGTAATGGAATAGAAATAGGACGAGGAACAGCAATTAGTGGTATTGAAAGTATTGATAAATCATTTGTTCAAAAATATAATAAAAGTGCAGTTTACTTTACTGAACCATTCGCTTTTCCAGAAGAATATGGTGATGTACGTACTGGAAGTGAAGATCAAGATGGTAAAATTTTGTTAGCATTCTTTATTTCCCAGTCGGAATATGAATGTTTTGTAAAATACGGAACAGAAAAATTTGAAGATTTGTTAGAGGAAAATAACGTAGATCCTTTTAATGTTAGCAGGAAATCTATAATTTGAGGGTTAATTAGTATTGAAAGGTATAGACAATTAGGGTTAGAAATTAAAGAATTCACATAAGACAAGTAAACGAAAAAGAAAAAGAATAAGAATAAGCTGTTAAAAAGTAAATACTTCATGATGGTTGTACCATCATGGAGTATTGTGTGCAATGATAGAATAGAAAACGAAGTACGAGCTTAGGCGATATGACATTTTACATGGTGGTGAATATAAACACATGAGATGGACATAAAACTAACGAACTCGTACAAACTCGTAAGTTTTAACGTAGTAGTTGCCACGATATATAAAAGGTGTCAAACTGTACTACAAAACTTACAAAATTAGCGATACTTAAAAATATATTAACTTAAAGTACTTGATTGTCGATTACAGGCAACAAGTGCTTTTTTTGTTTTAGTGTAGAAATAATGTGGTACAATCGCCTAGGGAAAATAAGACTTTAAAGAATGCACTAGATGCTGTGAAAAATACTCCTATTCCAGTAGCAGTTAGGATGGTGGATACTGGAATAGGAGTGAAGATTCCTTATGTAGAATCTTCAACTGTTGGAGAAGTAGCTGAAAAGTTTTCAAAGGCAAGTACGGCAGCTAAGGATGATGCTTATCAACTTGCTCATGGGCATAGTAAATTAGAAGGAAGTAATAAAACTAGCGGAGTGGGTAATAATAGCTCGCGTACTGACGAAATTGGAATCGAATTTAAACGTAATCCAAAACATAATGAAGATGAGTTTATACGACAATTAAAAAATCAAGAAGATGGACTGGGAAAATTGACAGTTGATGAGTTTATTCAGAATCGGAACCAATTTTTAAAATATGGAAGATCAAAACAAGTAAATTCAGCTCAAAGATTAGCACGAAAACAAGCTGTGCAAGATAAAATAGATGAATTTATGGAAGAAGGTTTTTCATTTAGGGAAGCAGAAGAGCAAGCTTTAAAGTGGATAAAGGATAAAGCTGCATTACATGACCCAGATCAAATTGCGGGTGGAAATCCATTAAAAATAACTGGCATGGGTGATTCTAGAATTAATTCATCAATAGGTTCGCAGTGGAAAAGCAGGATTGGTAATGTGGATAAGGAAATTAGACGAGTTGCTGACACCTTATCAGAGGAAGAAAAAAAATTGACATATCTTAATGTTAGATTGAAATCGGAGTAGGGGGATACTATGGAAAATATAAATGATTTTATATCTTTCGAAAAACCATCAACAGAGGTTATTGAAAAGTATACAGGGAAAGTTCCAGATCAAATAATAGATTTATGGAAATGTTATGGGTTTGGGAGTATGTTAAATGGATACTTAAGAGCAATAAACCCAGAAAAATATTTAGATATATTAAAGGAAAGTTATATTCGTTATGAAGAAGCTATCCCAATTTTTACAACAGGTATGGGAGATATTCTTGTGTGGGAAAATAACTATTTATTATTACTTAAGTATCGAAAAGGTACGGTAGATGTAGTAGCTGGAAAATTTAAGTTTTTCTTTAAAAATACGAAAGATGATTATTTTTTAGAGAAAGCATTGGGTTGGAAGCATTATCAGGAGGCATTAAATAAATACGGAAAGCTTGAAATTGATGAATGTTTTGGTTACACACCTTTACTTGCACTAGGTGGACCAGAAAAAGTAGAAAATTTACAAAAAGTCAAACTTATCGAGCATGTTTATTTAATTACTCAATTTATGGGGCCGATAGAATAATGAACGAAGAAACTGGAAGGTGGATAAATCCTCTTTCAGTTTTTTTATTTAAAAGGCTATTAATGTAAATGAAGCTTTAAAAGATACGATTGAGATAATATAGAAATGTGGTAACGAGAAACTTGGGTTGAATTTATAAAAAGTAATTTTTTATGAATTAAGGCTAACATAAATTGCTAGTATTATATAATTGAAAATACATTAGCAAAAGGTGTGGACTCCGTAACCCCATTCGCTAAAGGTGTAGAAATAATGCCAGATGGAAGTGTCGTTAGATCTGGAACGAACTATAGCGGGAAATTCCAAGAAGCCCATGATGCCTAAAAAGCGAGTATTCAGAGTAGGATCTCGAATTTGGAGAGTGGTGGGGTTAAGGGTACGGGGGATAGTGGAATTCCTCCTAGGTACGGTGAGAGAAAGATTACAGATGAAGAATATGAAGCATTAAGAAAAAAAACACCGACAGCAAAAATAAGAAAACAAGTAAATAAAGGCCACAATAAAAAGATAGAAACGGAGGATCAGGCTCTTCCTGGAAAAACTTTTATAGGTTCACTAGAAGCAGATCATATTGTGTCTATGGACAGAATTGCAAGTATGGATGGTTTTGGTAATTTAACAGAAAAACAACAGTTAGAAGTATTAAATAACCCAGAAAACTTTACAGGATTAAGTAAATCTGCAAACACTTCAAAGCAATCTAAATCGTATGAAGAATGGACACATTATAAAAAGGGAACACCAGATGAGATAGAAGTTAGTCTTGACTTTAGGAGCAAGAAGATTACAAGAGAAAAACAGCTTGAAAGAATATTGCAAAAACAAATTGATGATTTTAAAAAAGAATAATATAAAATAATATTAAAAAGGATGGGGAAAAATGAGTTCTAAGTTAGATATATTAAGAGAGTATAATGAAGATATTCAATTGATTAATGCAAATGAATTTAAGAATATAAATGCATCTTTAATTCCTGATTTATGGGTGGAAGTATTTAGTGAACATAATAGAGAAAAGAGAATCAAGAAAATTTTAAGTATATGGAAAAAATATGTAGATAATAATTTATCTAATACTATTGCTTACTTATCAGAATACCTTGAGGATATTGAACTGATGATAAGTGAGGACACCTATTCAATCTTGTATACAATAAAAAATCAAGGTGGAGAAGATTTATATTATGAAGGAAGAAATCCTAAAGATAGTTTTAATAATGAGGAATTAGAATCTTCATGGAGAGAAATTCCTGAATCTATTAGGGACTTTTATGAAAATGTTCATAATGGATTTTATGATTACACAAGTGAATCGATGGGATTGATGCCATTAGAAGCTATAACTTACTTTGGGGATGATGACTTAGAGTGGGGGATTATAGATGAATTGGAAGAACCAATAAAGATTAATTTAAAAACATCTTTTGGATTCTTTAGTAATGGTATGGGGAGCTACATAGCTATAGATTATGAAAATTGTAAGAATAACAATGCTACTTTTTGGTCAGCTAAGAGTCAGCCTAAATATAATGTTCACTTTTGGGATTTTGTAGATGAATGGATTGTTATCGGTTTTGAATAAAAGGTTTTTAAAATTTTGATACAAAGTCTATAAACCTTTTGACGTGATTGTGACATCTGAGGGGAAATTAAAAATTTATTATGGGTATACTAAATGGTATCAATCTACTTTTGGACCGAATGACCGAGTGGATTATTTTGAATATAAATATTTAGGGAAGAAACCGAGTAATGAAAATGAGCGAAGAAAATTCGAAGAGATGAAAGAATATGAAGAGCAAAATAAATCTTAAAATATTCTCTGTTAAATTAAGGAATGCATTATTAGCGAGTAAATATGTAAAATATCCAAATCAACTAACTTTAGTTGGGCTATTGAAAAAAGAATAGTGACGGATTAATGTTACTTATAAAACAGATGAACTTAGAGCACTTGATTGTCAATTAAAGGCAACAAGTGCTTTTTTGCGTTTTAGCGTAGAAATAATGTGGTACAATCGCTTAAGGAAAATAAGACTTAAAAAAATGCACTAGATGCTATGAAAAATACTCCTATTCCAGCAGCAATTAGGACGGAGGATACTGGAATAGGAATGAAGCTTTCTTATATAGAATCTTCAACTGTTGGAGAAGTAGTTGGAAAGTTTTCAAAGGCAAGTACGGCAGCTAAGGATGACGCTTATCAACTTGCTAAGGGTAGTGGAGGGGTTAAGGGTACGGGTGATATTGGAACACCTCCTCGATACGGGGAAAGAAGAATCTCAAAGGAATTATATGATGAATTAAGAGATGGAACGCCTACTGCAAAGCTACGGGAAAAAGTTAATGAGGGCATTGAGGATAAAATAGGAACGCCTGACCCTGCTTTACCTGGTAAGTATATTACAGACAGACTTCAAGCTGATCATATCGTATTAATGAAAAATATAGCAAAGATGGAAAATTTTGATAAATTAACGAAAGAACAACAACTTAAGGTTTTAAATAATGAAGAGAATTTTCTAGGATTAAGTGAAGCAGCCAATAAATCTAAGGGGTCTAAATCTTATTCTGATTGGACAATTTATAAGAAAGAAAAAATTGAAGTTGATCCTAAGTTTAGAGAAGAAATGATAAAGAAGGAAAAAGAATTAGAAATGAAATTACAAAAACAAATTGATGATTTTGTTGAAGGAAATAAAAAGGATATAGATAAATAAAGGAGATAGAATTATGGAACAAAAACTTGGTTTTTTAAGAAAATATAAAAGAAATGCACAACTTATATCATGCCATGAGATTAATAAACTTGATAGTGGGAAAATACCAAATTCATGGTATGAATTGTTTCAAGAAGAAAATGTAGACAAGAGAGTTGAGAGTATTTTATCGATATGGAAAGAGCAAGTAGGAGTGGAATTAAGAAACACTATTTCTTATTTGTCTAGGCACCTTGAAGAAGTAGAGCTTATGAACACAAATGGTAGATATTCAATTTTATACACTATTAAAACAGATAATGGGGAAATTCTATATTATGAAGGGGGAAATCCCAAAGATGAGTTTAATAATGAAGAATTAGAAAAATCTTGGGATAAGATTCCTTCAACAATACGAAATTTTTATCGAACTGTTCATAATGGTTTCTATTTTTATGCGAGTCAATCTATGGGTTTAGTTCCTTTAGAAAATGTAACTTTTTTTGATGATGATGAATGGGGTATTATTGAGGAGTTAGAAGAACCTTTACAAATTGATTTACAAACTACTTTTGGTTTCTTTAAAAGTGGTATGGGTGGTTATGTTGCAGTAGATTATAAGAATTCTAATAATGATAATGCGACTTTATGGTGGACGAATAAAGAGCCTAGATATAATATGAATTTTTGGGACATTGTTGATGAATGGATAGTAATTGGATTTGAAGTTTAGTTTAAAGGTTCTGTTGCAAAGTTTTTATATAAACAAAAAAATCCTAATTTAGTAGGTAGAGTTTATACAACTTTGAATAGATTCTCTAATTCATTGTACGTCGAAAAAACGAAGTACGAGCTTAGGTGAGATGACATTTTACTGGGTGATGAATATAATCACATGGAAAGTTATATTAAACTAAGAACCCGTACAAACTCGTCAATTTTAACTTAGTAGTTGTCATGGCATGTAAAAGGTGTCGTAATGTTAATACAAAACTTACAGATCTTATAAATCTTACAAATTTATGCTACTTAAAAACATATGAACTTAAAGCACTTGATTGTCTACGAAAGGCAACAAGTGCTTTTTTTATAGATAGGCATACTATAAAATTTTAAAAAATATTTTTGTAAATTAAAGTTAACACAAATTACTATTATTATATAATTAGTAAAAGTTGTGGACACGGAAACCGTAACCCCATTCGTTAAAGG
>NZ_WEII01000045.1:0-42758 GCF_009183805.1 Bacillus sp. B2-WWTP-C-10-Post-4
GTCTAAATAAACGTGTTTTTCCATAAATGTAATTATTTTCATTGTAGTTTCGTTTATATGAGGGAAGGAGAAGTAATTATGAAGTTTGATGATCAACGCTTATTAGGAGTCCGATTAGGTTCTGTACTTGTGACAGAGGAAAATCAATATTTAGTAATTAAGAAAAAAGATCATTATGCACTGTTAAATATACATAATTTAGAATGCACACATGTTGAAGTGCAGTTAGAACATTTGGAAGAAATGTTGCGGGAAGATTTCCAAGAAAGTATAACGGAGATTATCGCACCAGAACATATAAAAATTGTTGCGAAAAATGTTATATAGATAAAGAAGCTGGAAGGAACAGCTTCTTTATTTTCATTATAAGGATAACGTTTTTACAACCTCACCAATGATCCCTTCCATTTGATGAACACCTAAATCGGAATTAGTCATAATAACAGCACCATTCCCGCAGTATGGATAACAAACCATCATACATTGAAATCCAACGCCCCATCCGAGTGAATAAATCTGTAATTCTTCATTAGAATCATCTAGAAAAACACCTAATCCAGTCCATTTTGAGCAGACTTGAGGAGAAATCATGTCTATTACTAATTTTTGAGAAAGTTTTAGTTTGCCCTTTCCTTGTAAGGAATGAATGATTTCAATAACTAAAGCTGATAAGTCAGTTGGTGTTGTCCAAATACCCGAAGCAGCTGCGAATGGATAAAATGGATACTTCTCATTTGTTACAGTTCTATCTTTATTATGTCCGCAAGCAAAAACATCGGTTTTATCTATGTCTTTTGGAGAAAAAAGTGTACTATTTTTCATTTGTAATGGCTGGAAGATGTGTTCTTCTAATAACTGACTAAATGATCTTCCTGTAATATCTTCTAGTAGTAGTTCGATTATACAAAAGTTTGCGTCTGAGTAGTGAAATTCACTTTCTGGTTTATAAGTTACCTCTATAGGTACGGGGCAATATAGTGTTTTACCGGAAAGGAGCTCAGACATATTAGGTAAGCCTTTTGCAGGTGTATAATGTTCAAAACTATTAGGTGGATCAATGAGTCCAGATTGATGGCTTAATAAGTTTCTCAAAGTGATACTTTTTTGTGAAGTAAATAGATTAGTAGGAATGTTCCAAGATGTGAGTTTATCATTTACGTCTTCGTCTAATTGCAAGATTTCTTGATCTGATAACATTAGTACGAGCATTGTAGTGATGAATTTGCTGATAGAACAAGAATTAAAGAGAGAATTTGTAGTAACAGCTCTAGTTGTTCCAGCTTCAAGTGTTCCAAAGGCAGTCGCTTCATCTAGTTTGCCACTACATATAACAGCGAGGCTTAAACCTGCAACGGAATATTGGTTCATTTTCTCGTATATATTGCTACTTTTTAAGTTCATGGTGACTCCTTTCTTTAAAGACAGAATAGTATTTTTATTATACAGTAGTAAAAAAAAGAAAACACTTCGTCATTCACCAATGAAGTGTTTTCTTTTTTAGTTAGTTTGAAGTGAACTTTTGAAAAAATTTGTCTCGGTACATGTACATAACCCATGAGATTGTTATTAAAGAAATGATGATTTGTTTGTTTTTAATTGGTGCATTGAAAACAAGCCAACCAACTATATCAAATAACAAATGTAGCACGATTGAAAGAACTACAAATTGAAGTAACGTATTTAAAAATCTTTTCATAAAGTGTCCTCTTAAAATAATAGGTTTTATTAACAGTTTGATATAGTGATATTATACATTAAATGTGTATTGTGGTAAAATTTACATAAGTTAGTGGAATAAAGCAAATGAAAGTTAGTAAGGGGGAACATTCATGGAATTCTGGATGGTTATACTGATAGTAGCTGTTGGTTTCATTTATATCGCTGAAAAATTAACTACAATTGAAAAGAAAAATGATGCGCGTTTAAAGAGAATTGAAGATAGATTACAATTAATTACGAAAGAAATGGGAATTATAGAAAGAGAACCTGAAATTAATAAAGAACTACGCCAGCTTGTAGAAGAAGGCAAAAAAATTACAGCAGTTAAGAGAGTAAGAGAAGCTTTTGGTTTTTCCTTACTAGAAGCGAAGCAATATGTTGATAAATTATAAAAAAGATCATCCATTTGGGTGATCTTTTTCACTGCACCATGCGTGTATTTACATAAGCGGCGATAATAAAGTGTCCAATTATATGGAACAAACATTTGAGATAAATTGTCTAATATAGGTAATAACTATTTGGCTTGAAAGAAAGGGTTGATGACATGAAAAAGAATACGTTGTTAAAAGTAGGATTATGTGTAGGTTTACTAGGAACAATTCAATTTGTTAGCACAATTTCTTCTGTACAAGCATCACAAAAGGTAGAGAAAACAGTAATAAAAAATGAGACGGGAACCATTTCAATATCTCAGTTAAACAAGAATGTATGGGTTCATACGGAGTTAGGTTCTTTTAATGGAGAAGCAGTTCCTTCGAACGGTCTAGTTCTTAATACTTCTAAAGGGTTAGTACTTGTGGATTCTTCTTGGGATGACAAATTAACGAAGGAACTAATAGAAATGGTAGAAAAGAAATTTCAGAAGCGCGTAACGGATGTCATTATTACACATGCGCACGCTGATCGAATTGGCGGAATAACAGCGTTGAAAGAAAGAGGCATTAAAGCGCATAGTACAGCATTAACCGCAGAACTAGCAAAGAACAGTGGATATGAAGAGCCGCTTGGAGATTTACAAACAATTACGAGTTTAAAGTTTGGCAATACAAAAGTAGAAACGTTCTATCCAGGGAAAGGACATACAGAAGATAATATTGTTGTTTGGTTGCCACAATATCAAATTTTAGCTGGAGGCTGTTTAGTAAAATCTGCGGAAGCTAAAGATTTAGGAAATGTTGCGGATGCGTATGTAAATGAATGGTCTACATCGATTGAGAATGTGCTGAAGCGATATGGAAATATAAATTCGGTAGTACCTGGTCATGGAGAAGTAGGAGACAAGGGATTACTTTTACATACATTGGATTTATTAAAATAAGAAATTGTAGAAATACAAAAGAAAGGAGAAATAATTTTCTCCTCTCTTTCTTCTAACTATATTTAAATGCTGAATCTGTCGATTACGTCAGCATATATTACTGAGATTTTAATTCCAAGTATACAAATACTAGTACTGTCATAATTGCAATAACAACGTAAGTAGCATCAAGCATTATAAGTGTTTTTAAAGTTTCAGTCATCGTAATTCACCCCTGTTATAAAAATATAACATGATCTTTTTATTGATTAGATTAGAGATCATAAAGATAAAATGTATATGAAATTTCTTAAGTAGCTTCTATATAAATATATCATATAAATAATGTAAGTAATGTTAAGATAGTGTAAATGTATTGTAAATAAAGAGGTTTACAATGAAGGCTGTAATAAAAAAATGATAGTTCCTTAAAATAAAAAATACGCTATTTTCATATGTGATGAATTGCAATTATTTGTATAAGGGATTCAAAAAAATTTTTCGTTGTATATATTTCTCCAAATTAATTATTTAGCTATTTAAAAGTATCGAAAGATGTGTGTACACTAATGTATATTTTTTGGATGTCAGTAAAAGTATTATGTCAACAATATGAACTGTCACAAATCTTTATATATTATTGTGATTGATATCACATCACTTTTTTTCAATGGGTATTATGCTTAAGGTGTAATGAATGATTGGGAGAGGGTGGGATGATATGTTTTGTTATCAATGTGAACAAACGCCAGCAGGCGGATGTAAAGTAATGGGTGTGTGCGGCAAGAATGAAACGATTGCGAGTTTACAAGATACGATTGTGTTTGGGCTAAAAGGAATTGCAGCTTATCGCACACATGCTGCTCAGCTAGGATATACGGATGCATTTGTAGATGCTACAACACAAGAAGCTTTATATATGACATTAACAAATTCTAACTTTAACGAACAAGAGCATATTGATATGGCTATGAAAGTGGGGAAATCAGCTTTACGGGTGATGGAGTTATTGGATGAGGCACATACGAATCATTTTGGTGTGCCAGAGCCTGTACAAATTACACAAAATCGTGTAGAAGGTAAAGCAATTGTAGTTACGGGCCATAATTTATTTGCATTAGAAGAACTATTAAAGCAAACAGAAGGAAAAGACATTAATATTTATACGCATTCTGAAATGCTACCAGCACACGGATATCCGCAGCTGAAAAAATATAAACATTTAAAAGGAAACATCGGTAAGGCATGGTATGATCAAAGACGCCTTTTTGAAAAATTTACTGGTGCCATATTAGCTACAACGAACTGTGTTATGCCAATTAAAGGCTCGTACTCTGATCGATTCTTTTCATATGAAATTGCAGGTTTAGAAGGTGTACAAAAAATTGAAAATGATGATTTTACATCATTGATTCAAAAAGCACTAGAACTTCCAGAAGTACATATGGAGTCGGATGAACAGTTAGTGACAGGGTTTCATCATAATACAGTATTATCATTAGCTCCAGAAATTATTGATGCAGTAAAAGAGGGGAAGATAAAGCGTTTCTTTGTTATCGCCGGTTGTGATGCACCGGGAAAAGGCGGAGAATATTATCGTGAATTAGCAACGTCACTTCCGCCAGAAACGGTTATTTTAACAACTTCTTGCGGGAAATTCCGCTTTAATGATGTGGATTACGGTGTTGTACCTGGTACGGAAATTCCGCGTTACATTGATTTAGGACAGTGCAATAATTCAATTTCTACAGTGAAAATAGCGGCTGCTTTAGCTGATGCTTTTCAATGTGAAGTGAATGAATTGCCAGTAAGTATTGTACTATCATGGTTTGAACAAAAAGCGGTTGCCATTTTACTAGGGCTATTTAGTCTTGGGATTCAAGATATTCGCATCGGTCCAAAGGCTCCTGAATTTATTTCACCTGGCGTGCTTGATGTATTACAAGAAACATTTGGTTTAAAACTAATTACAAATGCAGCAGAAGATATGGCTATGATGTTATCGTAATAAAAAATGATCTGTCTTATTAATAAGAAGAGCTAGCCATATTCATTAACTTTGGTATAGTATAGCGCCCCAAAATAAAATGTAGAATTTTTGTTTTGGGGTATTTTCTTTTCTTAGTGGGATAGGTATGGGGCAAAATAAAAAAAGAAAATAGGCTGGTATTGAATAGGTAATAGTTGATTTTAGAAAAAATATAAAAATCGAGTTGACATTCATCGCTACTTAGTCATACAATGTACTTGTAATAAGCAATACTGAGTAGTGTTGTTTCTCAAAATATTTTCAGTAGACAATAGGTAATAGCGGATTTTAGAAAAAATATAAAAATCAGTTGACATCTATCGCTACTTAGTCATACAATGTAGATGTAATAAGTGATACTGAATAGTTCGGATTCACAAAAACTATTCAGTAAAAAATTCGCCTTAGTACTCTGTGATACTAAATATAAGTCAGACAGAATAGGGGGTAAAGGAGGATCAGGACATGGAAAATTTAACTGAAATGCTGAAAGGTTCACTGGAAGGGTGTGTACTGGAAATCATTAGTCGCCGTGAAACGTATGGCTATGAGATTACCCGCCACCTGAATGATCTTGGGTTTACCGAAGTTGTGGAAGGTACGGTGTATACCATCCTCGTACGATTAGAGAAGAAAAAGCTTGTGAATATTGAAAAGAAACCATCAGATATGGGACCGCCGCGTAAGTTTTATTCATTAAATGAAGAAGGCCGCCAGGAGCTTGAATTGTTTTGGAAAAAATGGGATTTTGTATCGTCAAAAATTAACGTCTTGAAGTCAAAATAGGTTCATAAGATAAAATGTTCCGGCCGATATTTTGAGAATTTCTTGTTCGGTTTTATAAAAAAGGAGGAAAATAAGATGTTAGAAATGTTCAAAAAGTTAATTGGTGATAAAAAAGAGTACAAAATGATGATGGCACGAGTTGAGGCTCTGCCAGAGGACTACCAATTTGTATTTAAGAAAATTCAAAACTACATGTGGAATTTTTCAGCGGGTAACGGGATGGATATGTTACACATACAGTATGAATTAATCGATTTGTTCGAAGCGGGTGCAGCGGAAGGAAGACAAGTGCTTGACATTACTGGGGATGACGTGGCTTCCTTTGCTGACGAACTAGTGGCAAATGCTAAAACTTACGTCTCCAAGTATCGTGAAGATTTGAATGAAAGTATTATGAAGAAATTGAGAAAAAAATAAATGGAATAAGTAGTACCGACTGATTAGCTGGTTACACATATGAATTGCCATCATAGCTATTCAGTTATATTTTTAACTCGGTACTAAGTAATACAGAATATCAGTGATACTAAATAGATAGAGGTAAATAAATAGTCTTCGCAAAACATTTTTATAGGGAGGAAAAAAGTATGAGTCATGCAGCGATTTCTGTAAAAGGCTTGAAAAAATCCTTTAAAGACAAGGAAGTTTTAAAAGGGGTAGATTTTGAGGTGCAGCGTGGAGAAATTTTCGCGCTGCTAGGCTCAAATGGAGCGGGAAAGACGACAACGGTCAACATCCTTTCGACACTAATGAAGCAAGATAGCGGTGAAGTAAGTATTTGTGGATTTGATGTACAGAGTCAATCAGATCATGTTCGTCAAAGTATCAGTTTGACAGGGCAGTTCGCAGCTTTAGACGGTATGCTGACTGGGAGGGAAAACTTGATAATGATCGCCAAATTACGTGGTGTTTCCAATCCCGCTCAAGTTGCTGACAATCTACTTGCAAGATTTAGCCTGACTGATGCGGCAAACGAAAGGGCAGATCAGTATTCAGGCGGGATGAAGCGCCGGCTTGATATCGCGATGAGTTTGATTGGGGCGCCAGCAGTTATTTTTCTTGACGAACCAACGACTGGACTTGATCCTGAAGCGCGAATCGAAGTGTGGGATACAGTCAAGGAACTTGCTGGTAGCGGTACAACTATTTTGCTTACGACTCAGTACTTGGAGGAAGCAGAACAACTGGCAGACCGTATCGCTATTTTGCATGGCGGAAAAATTATTACGACAGGTACTCTTGCTGAACTAAAAGAGATGTTCCCGCCAGCAAAAGTGGAGTATATCGAGAAGCAACCGACATTGGAAGAAATATTCCTTGCGATCATTGGCAAAAAGGAGGAGATATAAATGAAAAGTAAAACAGGTGTATTACTAGGTCGTTTAATGCGTAACATTATGCGCAGTCCGGATACAATTATTACAGTAGCGATTACACCGATTATGATGATGCTATTATTTGTCTACGTGTTTGGCGGCGCAATAAAAACTGGAACGGAAAACTACGTTAATTATTTATTGCCGGGAATTTTGCTAATGGCTATCGCATCCGGTGTAGCTTACACTTCCGTGCGACTCTTTACGGATGTAAAGAGTGGGCTGATGGCACGTTTCATTACGATGCCTATTAAGCGCTCATCGATATTGTGGGCTCACGTTCTAACCTCTCTGGTTGCTAATGTACTTACTATCGTGGTGGTTATTCTTGTTGCACTCTTAATGGGTTTCCGTTCCAGTGCTAATATTCTAGATTGGCTCGCGGTAGCTGGGATACTTGGGATGTTTACGCTGGCGCTAACATGGCTAGCTATCATTCCAGGATTGAAAGCGAGGTCTATGGAAGGGGCGACTGCTTACTCGTACCCGCTAGTTTTTCTTCCATTTATTAGTTCGGCCTTTGTGCCTACCGAAACGATGCCAAAAATTGTTCGTGTGTTTGCAGAGAATCAGCCTGTAACTTCAATCGTGAATGCGATTCGTGCTCTTTTATATGAAGGAACTGTTGGAAACGATATTTGGATTGCGCTCGCTTGGTGCGTAGGTATAATGGTCATCTCTTACTTTTTCACCAGTAAAGCATTTAAACGTCAGTTAGGGTAAGAAACGTGATAAACGAAACCTTCAGGAATAATATATATTTAGAAAAGCACGGGAGATTTTCCGTGCTTTTATTATTTATCATGCTCTCATTGTAGTAAATGAAATGGTATTTAAAAATAGGATAATTATCCAGTGATAAAGCTTAATATTTGAGGCTCACTGCTTATGGAATGTATAAGCACACTCGTTTTTGTAAATCTGCTAATACTTCATCGGGTATTTCTTTGATTTTAATATCCTTCCCTAGAAAAAGCAGCCAATTTATTATTTCCGTCACTTCATCGGGATTGTTAACATTGATAAAAGTTTTTAAAATGGCTGTAGATTGGTAAGGATTAGTATAAGATATTGAAATTTTTAAAGGATGGTATTTTTTGAACTGGGCAATTGCTTTTGGTCCAAGTTCAAGTACCAAGTTGATTATTTCGTCCTTCTTACTTAGTTTTTCTAAAATCTTTTTCTTATTTAGCCTTTTGTTCGTCGTGTATGGTTCGATATTAATGAGATCATCGACAGGAAACATCATCTTCTTTTCTTTTTTTAAGTCAAACCCTTCAATGATCCAATGGCTTTTTTCTTGATAAAGGTGCAATAGATAAATTGGATAAGACTTAATTTCTTCATCTTCTTTAATGGTAATCAATAAATGGTTATCCAAAAGAAGGATTTGAATGAGTTTTTCTAACATAGGATGGGGGAGATCAGAAAGCTCAAGTAGATCGGGATTATAAGGATTAGTTCCTTGGAACAGCAAGAGTTGATTTAAAAGAACAAGGTCATCCTGCTGGGTTTCTGAGATGAGTCCTAGTAGTTTTTCGGCTAAAGATTGACGACTCTTTAGGTAGGGAAGTTGTTGATTCCTCGTAGCCATAAAGGCAATAAAAAGAGCTTTCACTTCATTATCAGTAAAGCGAACAACGGGCAGTATAGAATTATGCATAACAAAATATCCACCCGTTCTCCCAACTTTAGCGACAAGTGGCATTCCCATAGCTTCAATTTCTCTAATGTCTCTAATAGCTGTCGATCGTGATATGTTAAATTCTCGTATGATTTCAGAAATTGTAAAGTGGGAGCGGTTGTTAATATATCGCATAATTGTATTAATCCGTTCAACTTTTTTCATTTTGGTCTCCTAAACAGTATCATTTTTTGATATGGTTTAAAGATATTATAAACGTATCAGATGAAAAGATAAATCGTTTGATTAATAAAAAAAGAGGCAGGTTTTGTATATGAAAAATTATACTATAGAAGAAAAAGATAGCTTTATTGTGTTAGGTATTGGAACTGAAATTAAGAGTGAGTACACAGACTTTGCTGGAATAAATAAAGAAAAGGAAGACTTTTGGTCGGCTGTTAAAGAAGATGGAAGGCTGGACACTTTAAAAGCTTTAGCGACAAATGAATACATTTTTTCTGTGAGCGAAGCGGTGAATAACAAAATGATGTATTATGCGGGTGTCATGACAGAAGCACAAATAGAAGAAGAATCTAGAGTGATTCAGTTTCCGAGGGGAGAATACTTAGTAGTGAAAGGGGAAGACAAAACGGCTAAAGAGCTAAGTAATAAGCTTACTGGCATCGCCTTCGGTCAAGCTTTACCAGAAGCAAAGGATTTTGCCTATGTTGGTGGACCGAATACAACGGTTGAGATGGGACAGAGAAATGGCCTAGTATTTGGTGAAATGTGGATTCCGGTTGTTAGGAAGTAAAGTGATAAAAGGTGCGAATATGGAAAGTAGAGGCTAACGATCTTGTATTGTTGGCCTTTTTGAAATTAATATAATATTCATATACTGCTACACAGTATGTTCTGATAAAATGGAATAAAAGGGAATTGTTGTAAGGTGGTGGCAGATTGAATAAAAAAAGATTATTTGAGCTATTCATAGTAACGTTTGTTTTTCTATTCCTTCATGTAAGTACATTTACTAATGAAAAATTTAACGATAAATTGGGATCTTTTACTTTCATTGTGCTACTTCTTATGCTTTCTATTTACACTGCATTTATAGAAAAGTATTTTGATGATATACAAAAGTGGATTCGAAATATTACATGTTGCTTTGCTTTATTCGTAGTGGTTTTAGTAGCTCTATGGATAGGTTATTTTTAGCCCTTACTTAAGAGAATGAGAAATATGTGATTACACTATATTCGATCCGATAATATTACTTAGCTGCATCGGTTTATATTAATTTTTTCTCTCCCCAATCATGATAAAATGTATAATAGGAAATTTTATGTAACATAAAGGGGGAAGGTTTATGGTCAGCTTGAGTACCTTGATAGCTTTTGCAATTGTTTCGCTTAGCATGGTTTGTTCACCTGGGCCTAATATAATTTATCTCATTTCCCGTTCCATTACGCAGGGACGTATGGCGGGATTTATTTCTTTATTGAGCATCATGCTCGGATTTGTAATCTATATAATCGCAACTATGTTTGGACTTACAGTTCTATTCCTTGCGGTTCCCGCTGTATATGAAGCAGTAAAGTGGGCAGGTGCTGCTTACTTACTCTGGCTAGCTTGGAATTCGATTAAACCGGGTGCTATATCTATTATGGAACCTCGTACGATTTCTAATGAACCACCACGGAAATTATTTTTAATGGGACTCATGACTAATCTTCTGAATCCAAAGATTGCTATTTTGTATGTATCACTTTTACCTCAATTTGAAGATCCAGAGAAGGGATCGTTGCTTTTTCAAGGTGCAGTTTTGGGCCTTACGCAAATCACTGTTAGCTTTATAGTTAACCTTCTAATTGTATGTACAGCAAGTAAAATTGCGAAATGGTTTGGCACACGTCCAACGTGGCTGCGAGTGCAGCGTTGGCTTATGGCGAGCGTATTGACAGGTCTTGCAGTACGTTTAGCTTTTGAACGTCGACAGTAAGAGTATATAAAAAAATTAAAAATGCTTTTTAATGAAGAAATTAAATTTTATAGTGATGGTACAACAAGTACAGAAGCGAATCCTACCCACGTATATGGAGAAAAAGGAACATATAATGTGGAACTAACAGTGGAAGATAGTAGAGGAAAAGAAAGTAAAGAACAAACAAAAGTTACTGTAAAACAAGAACTGCAAACAGGTGGATCCCTCGAAGAGGAGAAGGACTTCCAATACGCTTGTAAAAGGGAATCTGATTACTCCTGATCAGACAGATGTTTAAACGTTTGATGTTATAGTTCTGAAAGAAGTAGTTATTTCTGTGATAAATGAACAAAATATTGGGATGACATGGGTACTTTATCATGAATTAGACATGTAAAATTACGTAGCTTGTGGTAAAGATGAAGGAAATACTATAAAGGGAAAACTCGTAGCGAAACAAGGAAAATATTATTTGAATGTGTATAAATCCGATGATAAGAATGGTGAATATTCATAAAGTATACTTAATATCAGTAATTCATATAATTAGGAGTGGTTTCTATATTTAGAGAAAATACAAAAAGGATACTTCTGTCATTAGTAACAAATCCAATACTAATAATTGTATACGGGATCTTTTGCTATGAGTTGGCCTTATACTGTAAGTACGGAAGAATGAATTATAATATTTACATTTTGTTATTATGTATAGTACTTTTTATATCCATAACTACATTTACTACAATGCGGGTGATAAAAAATAGAGAATATGAATCTAAAAAATTAACAAATTCAATAGCATGGAGATCCATTTCTATTATCATTATTGTTGCAATTACATCATTTTATGGGATGCAGATTTATAAAAGTGCAATAAATTACAATGGCAAATTGGCATGGTTTATAGAAAAGTTAAAACATGAAAGGTCAGTTAAACTTAAACATAATAATATATATAAATCTGGAGTAGAAGGTATTTTTGAAGATATAAATAAAAAATATCCTTTGCCAAAGAAATTGTATATGGCAACTGATTTTGATCTTACATTTCATTCAGATGGAACAATCACAGCGTTTGATACATTTGTTTATGGGAAAAATGTTGATGGGAAAGAAGAAACTTATTTAATCTCTTATAATAAGAAGAAATCAGAAGATATTACTATAATACGAGATGGATATGCAAAGCCTGATTATAATGATGATAAATTAGTAGAACCTTTAATTAAAACGGTTAAGGCGATCCCAGTTAAGCAAACGGTCAAAAAATGGAATGAAAGTAAGTATGGGTTGATTTATTATGGAAAAAGAAATTGGGGATCCAATACAGAGGGAATTATTAATATTACTGAGGATGGTAAGAGGCAGAGTGTTAAAGAAGCAGCTTCTGATATCATTGGATATACTGTATCTATATTTGTCCCTGGAAAAGAGAAAGAGCTAGTCCCTGCTAGATATAATTTAATAAGTGACGCAAGTTGGAGTAAATCAAAGACGCCTCCAAAAGAAGATATGCTTAAAGAGAAGGAACAACAAGATTTAAAGAATGAAAAAGAACAGTTTTTCCTATCGAAAGAAGTTGGTTATAAACTAAATATGACAGATAAAGCATTAGGGAGCGCCTTTTATTCATTAAGCAAGACTAGTGATGAAGGGAAAACATGGGAGGTTATCAATCCAGACCCATTTAATGGGGGGATTGGTAGTGTATCAGGAATCATTTTTATAAATGATAAACTTGGGTTTTTAGGAGCAATTAGGCCTTCTGGTAATGAAGGAGAGTTATATCGCACAGATGATGGGGGAGTATCTTTCAAAAAGGTAGAATATCCGCCGCATGAAGTGAAATTAGATCATACACAGTCCACAATAAGTCCTTTTGATTCTCCTAGTATGCCATATGAGAAAGATGGGGTTTTTAATATGTTAGTTGGACAAGGGGCAGATGGAGACTACAATGGCGATAGTAGTGCACTTTATCAATCAAAAGATAACGGAGAAACATGGGAATTTGTAGAAGAAGTGAAAAAGAAATAATCAGAATGTCTTTTTGAAAAATAAGGTAACTACTGAGCTATACATTTCATTTAGAAGTTTGGTAAGGAGTACAGTTCCAGCCATGAAGATAAAAATGGATCTATACCTCGCTGCCTTTCTTTGTTTTATTTCTTATGCTTACTATCAACGCTATATTTATAGAAAGGTATTTTGGTGATATACAAAAGTGGATTCGAAATATTACATGTTGCTTTGCTTTATTTGTAGTAGTTTTAGTAGCTCTACGGATAGGTTACTTTTGACTCCAAAGATTGCTATTTTGTATGTATCACTTCTACCTCAATTTGAAGATCCAGAGAAGGGGTCATTACTTTTTCAAGGTGCAGTTTTGGGCCTTACGCAAATCATTGTTAGCTTTATAGTTAATCTTGTAATTGTATGTACAGCAAGTAAAAGTGCGAAATGCACACGCCCAACGGCAGCGTTGGCTTATGGCAAGTGTTTTAACGGGGCTTGCTGTACGTCTTGCTTTTGAACGTCGACAGTAAGAGCCTCTTTACCTTCAGTTTCTATAATATAACCTAATAAATATTAATATAAGTTATGTATAACAGATATTTACCTTATAAAATAAGGGGGGCATATTATGACTGAGACAAACGAATCTTCAGGAGTCAATTTGAAAAAAGATGTGAAGTTTTCTATTATAATTCCTGCACACAATGAAGAAAAGTACATTAGAAAATGTTTAGATTCAATTGCAAAGGCATCAGAGGCATATAAAGAGCAAACGGAAGTTATAGTTGTTTTAAATCGTTGCACAGATAAAACAGAGGAAATAGCAAAATCTTATAATTGTGTTACATTGAAAAATAACGATAAAAACTTATCTAAAATTCGAAATGCAGGGGCTAAAATAGCTAATGGAGAAATAATCGTCACTATAGACGCTGATACGATAATGACAGAGTCTATGTTGTCTAATGTAGATAAATATTTAGCTTCAGGTAAATACATTGGTGGTGGGGTAAATGGAAAGTTTGAAAGAATATCTTTAGGAATATTTCTCTCCGCAATGTTAATAATCATCCCCTTACTTTTTAAGTACGGAGCTATATCTGTAGGGATTTTTTGGTGCTATAGAAAAGACTTTATGGCAATTAACGGATTTAATGAAAACATGCTTATGGCAGAAGATGCAGATTTCGCTAAACGGTTAAAAGAATGGGGAAAGAAAAATAATAAGAAATTCGGTACTATTAAAAATGGAATGATAACTTCATGCAGAAGATTTGATACATATGGAGACTGGACTTTACTTAAAAATCCAAAAGTAATTTTAGCTTATCTAAAAGGAAATGATAGAAAATACGCAGATAAGACATATTATGATAACCAAGAAAGATAAAAATGGAGAAAACCGGTAGAAAATAGTTAGTGCTTTTTTAGATATAATGAGAATCCAACTTAATTTAATAGATATTATAAGAAAACCATCAATTTGATTACCCTTTTTCAAATTGATGGTTTTTATTTTTGAAATAAATATGTATTTTTTTATGAAAATATTTTTTGACCCCCATAAAACTTTGTACTCCTCCGAATATGTATAGTGAAAAAAATAAATAGAAGAAAAATGACTATGAAAGAATATAGAAGTATTAATAAAATTACTAGATTAAGTGGCATCCAAAATGGAAGGATGAAATTACCAATTATATAGAGAAGAGTTATTCAAGAATTGCAGATAAAATAGAAAGAGAATAAGCAAAACGAACGGTAGAAAATAAGAAAGTAGATAAAAATACAAACTTAACTTTAGTGCCGAGAGAAAAGGAAAATTATTAAGAAAACGTTGGGAAAAGTTAGACTCGAAAAATATAACTAACAGCAAGAAAACAAGACCGAAGAAAAGTACCAAGAAAATCTGGTTAAATGGTCACTTGTGTAGTGGCCATTTTGCTATTTGAAGGAGGCTGGGAGATTACAAGTGTTGAGTTTAGTAATGAAGATCTTAAGAAAACCGAAAATAGAAGATATCGTATGTAACATACAAAACAACGAAGAAGACAAAGAAGCGTTTATCGTACAGTATCAGCCTTTTATTAGAAAATCAATCTCATCTGTCTGCCGTCGATATATTACAGAACAGGATGATGAATATAGCATTGGATTGTTTGCTTTTAACGAAGCAATTGAACAGTATTCCTATACAAAAGGAAAATCCTTTTTAGCGTTTGCTGATCTTCTTATAAAAAGAGATGTAATTGACTATATACGTAAGGAGTCTAAACATAACTTTGTCTTTTTAAAAGAAGATGAGCAAGAGGAAATGTTAGAAATGCAAGTGTCGCTTACGGAGTATATGAAAGAGATGGAAAATAGTAACCGTAAGGAGGAAATTCTTCATTTTCAAAGTGTGCTAGCTGAGTTTAAAATCACATTCTCAGAGCTTGCTAAAGAATCTCCTAAGCATCGTGATACACGTGAGCACTTAATAGAAATTGTGAAAATAATTATAAAAGAAGAGGAAATGATGGAAGAGCTGTTCCGAAAGAAAAAGTTACCGCTTAAACAGATTGAACCGCGTGTTAGGGTAAGTCGTAAAACGTTGGAACGACATAGAAAATACATTATTGCAATGTGTATTATTTTTGCAAACAACTATACATATATTCTGGATTACATAAGAGGGGAAAAGCATGATGACTAAAGGAATTGTGATGGATATAAAAAAGCATAGCGTAGTTGTTTTAACACCAAATGGAGAGTTTATTACGTGTAAAAGAAAAGGGGATTCTTGCATAATCGGGGAGGAAATCTCGTTTGATGAGCAAGAACAAAAAGCATCGCATTTTTCGATTCCTTTCTTTTTAAAGCCTGCATCAATACTTGTTGCTTGTTTTCTATTTGCAGTTTTGTTTTTCTACAACCAACCAGAAGAAAAAGTATTTGCTTACGTCTCAGTTGATATAAATCCAAGTTTAGAGGTGAGCGTAACGAAGGATTTTCGTGTTATAGATTTGCAGGCTTGTAATGATGATGGAAGGCGTATTTTAAAAGAATTGAAGCAATGGGAAAATAAACAATTACAAGAAGTAATACGTACTATTATAAATCAAAGTCAAGAGGATAAGTATTTAACGAATGATAAGCAAGTTATGCTAACAGCTGTTGCAAAGGACAAGGCACTAGAACCACTTTTGGAAAAGGCAATGAAAGAATTAAAGAAAGAATATGAGCTAAAACATATTACAGTTGAATATCAAAGTAGCACAATGCAAATACGAGAGAATGCTAGAAAAGCTGGAATTGGCACAGGTGTCTATATAAAGCAAGAGAATGAGAAGAACAAATCACTTACGCCTCCTGTCACCCCGTCTAATCCGGTGGAAAACGAAGAAGAGGTGCAATCACAGCCGGAGTCATCTCCTGATGCAACACTCGATTTGTCTCCTGTAAAAGAGAAAAAATATGAAAAGCAAGAGCAGAAAGAACAAAAGAAAACAGAGGAACAGCCATCGAAGCAAATAAAAGAAAACAATGGAAGAGGATCTCAGCAAGAAAATAGAGGGAATCAACAGGAGAATAACAGTAGAGAAGCTCAACAAGGAAATAATGGGAATCAGCAAGGGAATAACGGAAGAGGATCTCAACAAGGGAATAATGGAAATGGGCAAGGGAACAACGGAAGAGGATCTCAACAAGGGAATAATGGAAATGGGCAAGGGAACAACGGAAGAGGATCTCAACAGGGAAATAACGGAAACGAGCAAGGGAACAACGGAAGAGGATCTCAACAGGGAAATAACGAAAACGAGCAAGGGAACAATGGAAGAGGGTCTCAACAAGGGAATAATGGAAATGGGCAAGGGAACAATGGAAGAAATCCTCAACAAGGAAATAATGGGAATCAGCAAGGGAACAATGGAAGAGGATCCCAGAAAGAAAATGACGGAAACGAGCAAGGGAACAATGGTAGGGGGTCTCAACAAGAAAATAGAGGCCACCAGCAAGGGAATGAAAAGAAGAATCAATAGAATATGGAAGTGAGAGATTCATTTCAAAGCTAAAAGGATTTATTCCGCTATTTGCTGGGCAGCCCGATTGGTGAGGGCTGATGATTAGTGGGGGGTGAACAAAACCCCCACTGATTAAAGTTGCACTTTAATATTCTATAGTTCTATTAAGAAGGAGTATGTGAAAAATATAATGGAGAAAGACATTCAACAAGATAAAGAAAAACCTGTTTTTTATGATCAGAAAGGAAGGAGAAACATAGCCTTTATTTGGTTTCTATGTATCTCAATAGTTAGTGTAAGTGTTGTATTTTATTTTTTCTTTCAAAGTATTTTTTCAACACCAGAAATTCCAAATATGAATACCGCTGTACAACAAGATACTAAACTTGTACCAATTAATCAAAAACTTAGTGATCAGCAGTTAAAGAAGGAAGAATTTAACCCAAATACCGAAACGAAGGATAATAAAAATTTGGTGAATCCGCTGAAGGATAGTAAACATCCTAAAGAAGTGTATGGTTTTTATGTAAACTGGGATGAAAATAGTACCGCTTCTTTAAAAGAAAATATCGATTCATTAACTACGTTAGTACCAGAGTGGTATCATTTAAAAGCAGATTTAACGATTAGAAGTGAGATAAAACCTGAGATTGTAAAACTAGCAAAAAAAAATCATGTGAAGATTATGCCGTTACTTACTAACTATACAGAAAAAGCTTCTGGCCCTGATAGTGAGCTTATCCATAAGTTACTGAATTCGCCGAATGATGTGAAGACGAAATTTATTAATAATTTAGTAAGCGAAGTTAAAAAGAGTCAGTTTTCAGGTATTAATATTGACTTTGAGTCCGTACCTGAAAGTGATAAAGAAAACTTAACAAATTTTATGAAAGAACTTACTAAGGAATTTCATGAACATGATTTGCTCGTTACACAAGATGTTCCAGCTAATGATAAGGCTTTTGATTATAGTGCGTTAGCAAAAATAATAGATCGAATGATTGTAATGATGTACGATGAGCACTATGGAGCCGGGGAACCAGGACCAATTGCTTCAAATAAATGGTTCCAACATACATTGAAAGAACTGAATATTCCGTCTAATAAACTTATAGTTGCTTTCGGTAACTATGGATATGATTGGGAAGTAAATAGTAAAGAAGCTGCAAAGTCTATGACTTTCTCAGAAGTTATGGCAATGGCTCATGATTCAAATATAAAAATTCAATGGGATAAGATGAGTGGAAATCCGTATTTTAGATATAAAACAGGAGAGAAAGAACATACTGCTTGGTTCTTAGACGGTGTTACTCTTTATAATCAAGTGAAAATCGCAATGGACAATCATGCAAAGGGGTTTGCGCTATGGAGATTAGGAGCAGAAGATCCTACAATATGGAAAGTTTTAAAAAATCCTATTGAGGTACAAAAAAATCCTAATGTATTACATAAAATCAGTAGTTTAGATGAAGTGAATTATTCTGGACAAGGTGAAATTTTACAGATTGAGAATGAAAGAAAAAATGGATTGAGAGATTTTAAAGTAGGCAAAGATGAGTATATTACAGATGAAGTATATAGATCCTTACCATCTGCATATGAAGTGCAACGATATGGAAAACCAAATGGGAAACAAGTAGTATTAACATTTGATGATGGACCAGACCCGAAATATACGCCAGAAATATTAGATATATTAAAAGAGAATCAAATAAAAGCTGCTTTTTTTGTACTTGGTGAAAACGCGCAACTAAATACTAGTATTGTAAAAAGAATATACGATGAAGGGCATGAAATTGGCAATCATACTTTCAAGCATCCTAACATAGCAGATACGTCTTTACTACGAACGAAAGTAGAACTTAATACGACGCAACGTTTAATTCAGGAAGTAACTGGACATTCTACGGTTTTATTTAGACCACCATATGAAGCGGATGCTAACCCAGATTCATCAAATGAAATATTGCCTATTTTACGTGCACAAAATATGAACTATACAATGGTAGCGGAAAAAGTTGATCCCGAAGACTGGGCAACACCATCAACAAATGAATTAGTAAAGCGTGCTCTTAATCCCATTTATAAGGGAGAGGGAAATATTATTCTTCTCCATGATGCGGGAGGGAACCGTACACATACAGTAGAGGCGCTCCCAATCATTATTAAAGACCTAAAAAAGCATGGATATAGTTTTGTAACAATTTCAGATTTAATGAATAAAGAACGAGATGAAATTATGCCTCCTGTTTCTTCTGAGGGGAAGCAATATTTACTTTACAATAAAGCTGTCTTTTCAGGGGCAGGATACTTTAAGCATATATTAACAACTATTTTTTATATTGCTATTGGATTAGGGATTTTTCGATTTTTATTCTTAATTTATTTTGCATGGAAGCAGAAAAGAAAAACGTTATCTCGCTATATTAATTCGTCCTATCAACCTTTTGTTAGTGTTGTCATAGCAGCATATAATGAAGAAAAGGTGATAGCCAAGACAATTCACTCAATTTTGGATAGTAATTATAGAGAATTTGAAGTTATTGTTGTGGATGACGGATCGACAGATGGTACGTCAAAAGTAATGAAAGAAACATTTTATAAACACCCTAAAGTTCGTCTCATTCAGAAAGAAAACGGCGGGAAATCATCGGCAATGAACCTAGGGTTTCAACAATCGCGAGGAGAAATCATTGTCACTTTAGATGCGGATACTATTATTGCGCAAGACGCCATTTCTCTAATGGTTAGACACTTTGAAGATCAGAATGTAGCTGCAGTTTCAGGTAATGTCAAAGTGGGGAATAGACGGAATTTGTTAACTACTTGGCAACATGTTGAGTACATTACAGGGTTTAATTTAGAACGTAGAGCTTTTGATGAGTTAAATTGTATTACAGTAGTTCCAGGAGCTATTGGGGCGTGGCGCAAAAAGAATGTAGTTGAATCTGGATATTTAAGCGAAGATACGTTAGCAGAAGATACGGATCTTACTATTACATTTTTACGTCAAGGGCATAGAATTGTATATGAAGAAAAAGCGCATGCTTTTACGGAATCACCTGAAGATGTGAAAAGTCTCATTAAACAGCGGTATCGTTGGTCATATGGTACACTTCAATGTCTTTGGAAACATCGAAAAGCGTTATGTAATCCAAAGCATAAAACATTAGGATTTATTGCACTGCCTAATATGTGGTTATTCCAATATGTGCTGCAATTCATTGCTCCTTTTGCAGATATATTAATGATTATAGGACTATTTAGTAGTAATCCGCTAAAAGTTTTAGGATTTTATCTTGTTTTCTTTTTAATGGATCTTCTCGCTTCTCTATTCGCATTTAAATTAGAGGAAGAGAACCCAAAACCACTAGCATGGTTAATTTTACAACGCTTTATTTATCGTCAATTTATGACTTATGTTGTCATTAAATCTATATTCTCATCAATTCGAGGAGTAGCGGTAGGGTGGAATAAATTAAAGAGACTGGGGAGTGTTAAACATTCCACGGAACATAAGGAGGCATCATAAAAGGGCAGACTATCTGCTCTTTTTTTCATTGGTTTTAGTTAGTTGAATGTAGAGGTGTAGTATAAAAACTGCTGCTTCTATAATGAGATTCCTATTCATCATTAATGGTGAGACATTATGTTAAGCTAATCCTTTAGTTTCGGATTAAAGTTTTTTTATATTTTTTTAAAATGACGGACACAAAAACGCATATACCTTCGAATTATATATATGGATAACATAAATATGTATATAAAAGGGGAGAAATAAGATGAAAGAAAAAAAAGAAATGTTTCAAGAAATCGCTGAGGTGTTAAAGGTATTGGCGCATCCAGTTCGTCTATCTTTAGTAAAAATAATGCTTGCAAAAGGTCCTACTAATGTAACAACAATGTATGGGGATTTACAAATGCCTCAAAGTACAATTAGTCAACATTTATCTAAACTAAAAGCTGCTAAAATGGTTACAGGTACTCGGAAAGGATTAGAAATTTATTATGAGGTAACTGACAATCGCACAAAATCAATATTAGCATGTTTAGTTTAAATGATGATTTCTATTTCAAAATAAAAAGCGCTATTCTTTTCTATGATTTTACAGAGAGAATAGCGTTTTTTATTTTTAAGGAGTATCTTTTTATATGCCTATAGAATGGAGTGAAAGGTTCATGGGTTTAAATGTACCTACTATTACCTTAGGTTCTAATGCGTCTAATAATGAAAAAATTCTCGGTTTAGGGGTGCTTCTTTATAGCTTACGTACAATTGAGATTAGAAAAAGTAGAGCGAGCGTTTAATGAGGCTGAAGTAGTGTTTATATGCGAAACTTTATAGAAATCTCATTTTTCTAATTGTATCTTTTTAGATTGATGGATGTGGGGTCACGTCCATCAATCTAAGAAAACAAGTTAGCTAAAAAATGATGAAAATAAACTTTATAGAAATAAAAAATATGAACGTAGAGGATGAAACAAAGTATATAGTGCTTTTTTAGTCATGTAATCTTTTAATCTGATGATCTTTTCCCCATTCAAACAGATTATCCATTATTTGCATTAAAGATTTTCCGTATTCACTTAGTGTGTACTCAACCTTTGGTGGAACTTCTTGATATACGGTACGATAGATAATCCCATCAGCTTCAAGTTGCCGAAGTTGTTGTGTAAGAACCTTTTGTGTAATGTTTGGGATTTCTCGTTTAATTTCATTTGTTCGCATTTTTCCATCTGACAAAATACATAAAATATGAACTTTCCATTTTCCACCGATTACATCGAGTGTTGTTGCAATTGGGCAATTATCATTTTGATTCATATAACACCTCCACAGGTACTTTAAGGTTCCTATAGCACTTTAAAGTACGTACTTTTCAATTATATGTGACTCATTCATACTAATACGTAAAGGGTTGAATAATTTATAAAGGGGATGAAAAAAGATGAAAACACTTGTAATTGTAGCACATCCTGATATTGAAAAATCAAAAATTAATAAAAGATGGATTGAAGAACTTGAGAAATATTCGGATGAAATTACGGTGCATGAATTGTATAAAGTGGCACCGAATTGGGAGTTTAATATTGAAGAAGAGCAAAAGTTATTAGTAGAACATGACAGATATATATTTCAATTTCCGCTTTACTGGTACAGCTCACCACCATTATTAAAAAAATGGTTCGATGATGTATTAACATATGGATTTGCGTACGGATCTAAAGGAGATAAAGTGAAGGGGAAAGAATTTGGTGTAGCTATTTCTATAGGTGGATTAGAAAAAGACTATGAAAATAGTGGGATTACAATGTATGAGTTGACGAAACCATTCCAAGCTACATGCTTATACACAGGTATGGAATTTATACCTTCCTTTTATTTATATGGTGCAGAATATAAACTAGGTGATGAAGAGATTGATAAAAGTGCACCTGAGTATGTGCAATATGTGATGAACAAGAAGTATTCTAATATATAATGGGAAATATCCATTTACTTGTAAAGTAAATGGATATTTTATATTCTTCTTATATTCACTAAGTGTAATCTTTAGTAAATTAATAGTTAATCTGGTAAAATAAAAAAACCTAACATATATAAAGGGGAGTTTTACTTGAGAACGATGCGACAATTATTACAAAAGAGAGCAATGCAATCACCAAATTTGGAAGCGCTTGTAGGGGGGAAGAAAAGATATTCGTTTCAGCAATATAATGAACGAGTAAATCAGTTTGCACATTATTTGTTATATAATGGTGTGCAAAGAGGAGATCGTATAGGAATACTATGCAAAAATAATCACCCATTTCCAAGCGTTATGATGGCAAGTTTAAAAATTGGAGCGGTATTTATTCCGCTAAATCATCAGCTGACTGTTTATGAATTAGAAACGATTGTAAAAGAAGCGAAATTAAAAGTGTTAGTTATTGATGAAGAATTTAATGAAGTGTTATTAAAGGTTGATGCTGTTAAAGAAATTCCTTATGTAATTCAAACAACAAAAGAAGGCTTTGGTTCATTTGAATTAGAGTTGCAAAAACAGCCAACGACAGAACCGAACGTAGAAGTTCATGAAGAAGACGATGCCATTTACTTGTTTACATCAGGAACGACTGGACAGGCAAAAGCATGTGTAATTGGACATAAAAACTTACATCATTATTTTGCTGAAATTGCGGGACAAAGAGAAATCCCAGCAGGTGAACGCTTTTTATCTGTGCATCCATTGTTTCATATGAGTGGCGTGCTTTCTATTTTAAATTGTATTTATCATGGCGTTACAATGATCTTCTTAGCTGATTCGAATCCTGCTCTTATTTGGGATAAGATTGAAGAAGAGAAAATTACTACGATGCTTGCTTTCCCAGCCGTTTATAGTTACATGCTTGATGAACTGAATAAAAAAGAACGTAACATTTCAACCTTTAAAGTAGCACAAAGCGGTGGTACAAAAGTGCCAGAAACACTCATTCAAAAATATATGGAAAAAGGCATATATATGGTGCAAGGCTATGGTAGTACAGAAGGTTGGGTTGTAACCTCATGGCATCCAATGATGGGAAAAGAAAAGATGTCTTCTGTAGGAAAGACCTTGAAAAATGTAGAGGTGAAAATTGTTCACCCAGAAACAGGACATGAACTAACAACAAATGAAGTTGGAGAGATTCATGTGAAAAGTCCATACATGTTTAAAGGATATTGGAATAATGAAAAGGCGACAAAGAAGGTAGTAAAAGATAGCTGGTTTAACATGGGCGATGCTGGCATGATAGATGATGATGGATTCCTGCATATTATGGGAAGATATAAAGACGTTATTATACGCGGTGGTGACAACGTATATCCAGATCAGGTAGAAGATGTTATTCATGAAATACATGGTGTTTTAGAAGTTGCAGTAGTTGGAGTTCCAGATGACTTTTGGGGAGAGGTTCCAAGAGCTTACATTGTGAAGGATGGCGAAACAACATTAACAGAAGAAAGTATTATTCAGTATTGTAAGGAGAAGTTAGCAAGTTATAAAATACCAGAAGTAGTATTCATAGATGAGTTACCGAAAAACGCTTTAGGAAAAGTGTTGAAGAGGGAATTACGAGATGCAGTTCTTGTGAAATAGAAAATTATGAAACGATGGAGAACCCAGTTATGTATAAAGCATGACTGGGTTTTTATGTATCAAAAACATAATGATTTACTAGATTTTGTATTTTGTGTAAGATAATAAAGAATATTCAATTAATATTTCGAGGGATGAAATTAAATGAAGCTATCGTTATTAGAAGTAGAGACGGATAGACTCATTATCCGTCCATTTCAAAAAGCTGATTATGAAAGTTGGTTAGATCGATTTTCTTATTGATTATAAAAATAAAGAAATGGACAAATAAGGAGAAAAGAAAATGAAGACTATAAATATATTTCATTACGACGCATTTACGAATAAACCAAATAAGGGAAATCCAGCAGGTATTGTATTAGAAGCAGATGGATTAACGGAAGAGGAAATGCAAATTATTGCTGAAAAAGTTGGATATAACGAAACAACTTTTGTTCTTTCCTCAGAAGTAGGAGATATAAGAATGCGCTATTTTACACCTGGTTTTGAAATGGAGTTATGTGGTCATGGGACAGTAGGGACGATATATGCCTTGCGCGAAAAAGGTTTATTAGAAGAGAAAAGTAACCTTATGATTGAAACGAAGGCTGGGATTTTACCGATACAAATAGGTGTAAATGAAAATGGAGAAACCTTTATTAAAATGAGACAGGCAGCACCTCAGTTTAAAGAATTTACAGGTTCAGCAGAAGAATTAGCTCATAGTATCGGTTTAGAAGTAAATGATTTAGATGTAAGTTTACCGATTGTATATGGAAGTACTGGTAATTGGACTGTAATTGTACCGATTAAAAATCTTAATGCATGTGAGAGAATGAAACCTAATAATGCTGCATTTCCATCAGTATTAAAAGAAATACCTAATGCTTCTATTCACCCAATTTGTCTAGAAACTTATGATGAAATAGCACAAATGCACGGCCGTCATTTTTCATCAGCTTACGCTGGGACGATTGAAGATCCAGTGACAGGAACAGCTTCAGGTGTAATGGGAGCGTATTATGCGGAGTATTTAGAGAAAGGTTTTGAACATGAATTGAGTTTAATCGTTGAGCAAGGACAGGAAATAAATAAAGATGGTCGTGTAACTGTTTATGTAACGAAAGGGATAGAAAACGAAAAGTTACAAATAGATATTGCTGGAACAGCGGTGTATGCGAAAGAGTTTGAAGTTTCAATATAAAGTGAAACTTTAATCAGTGGGGTCTTACTGCCCGGTGAATAGCGGGATAAAAAGAAAGCCCGGAATACATCCGGACTTTCATTATCTGTTCAATACTTCTATGTACGAAGCATTTCCAGTTGTTCTTAAAGCGGAGCGGAAATTATTATTTTCTAACGCCTTAGCAACTTGTTGTAACTGCTGTGCATCATCATGATGAATAAGTAAGCTGTCAGCACCGCTTTCCTCTATATGAATGTGTTCGACATTTCCGATTGCATCATGTACAGCTTTTAAAAATTCAGGTTTCATATTGTCCTCCTATATGTATGTAACGTTGTAATTTAGTATTTCCTTATTTATGAAATATAAAAGTAAATGAAAGGAGAAATAAAAATGAATATAAAGCAGTTTAATGAACATATAACATCACTATTTGGAGAGCATCTTCATAAATATGGCGATGATGAATATGGTTTTACTTATATAAGTAAAGATGAATTTCACAAAATCGGTTACACAACAAATTTAACGTTAGAAACTATTGAAGAAGCGTATCGAAATGGAGTCGATATGATAGTTACACATCATGCGCCGTGGAGTTTTTTATTTGGTATGGAAGAGGCTTGTATTGAGAAATTGAAGCAATATGAAATGAATCATTTTTGGATTCATTTGCCGTTAGATTTTGTAAAGTTTGGCACGTGTACATCGTTATTTAACGCAATTGGGATAGATACAATACTGGAATATTCAACCTATGAGGAAGAAGAACTACCGGGAATAGGAGAATATAAAGAAGCGATTCCTTTTTCAAACTTAGTTGGAAAACTTGAAGAAAAAATGGAAGAGAAAGTGAAGAGCTGGAGAAATCACGATAAACCAGTAAAACGGATTGCGATCTTAACCGGTGCAGGAAACAATACAAATTTGATTGAACGTGCATTAGAAAAAGGATGTGACACGTACATAACAGGTGAAAAAACATTATATACAGTGCAACATGCGAAATTTAAAGGAATTAATTTAATTGTAGGCAGTCATACGTTTACAGAAGTGTTTGGTGTAGAAAGTTTGGTTCTTAAGTTAAAAGAAAGAGATAATTCAATAGAAATTACTAGATTAAATGAATATCATTTGGAGTGAAGAAATCACATCGCATTACCATAAATGGAATGAACTTTATGATGGAATATTGAAGGAAGCAGTTGAAATGAAATAAAATTACCTTTTGTTATATTAAGATTTTTAGGAGGAATTCCCTTATGTTTGTCAAATAATAGTAAAGTTGTCTTTTGAATTAAGGAAATATTCGGAGTTGAAGGGTGAGAGAATGGACATTTCAATAATCACTGCACAACTAGTTAAGTAAAAAGTTATTTCACATTATCCAAATAGCGTAAAAGCATTAAACGGGGGAACGACAAGTACTATATATTTGTTAGATGAACAATACGTTATAAAGTTGAATGAATCGGATGTCATACGTGAAGAAGCTTATTTTCTTCAGTTTTATAAAAAGGACGAATTATTTCCAAAGCTTTTATATAAGGAACCTTTAAATCGCTATATTGTTTACTCATTCCTTGAGGGCACAACTTCTTGCAAACTAGGCCATAAACGGAGTGTTCTTAGTAAACTTGTAAAGGAAGTTATCAATAAGTATGAAGTAGCTACAGAGGTTGATGGCTGGGGATGGAAAGAAAGCCCAGTTCAATCTTGGAATGAATTTTTAACGACAAATGTGATGGAAGCTCATGAAAATGTAAGACGTTACATAAGTGAGGAAGAGTATAGAACGGTTTTTAAGTTAGCAAATAGTCCAAGTAGGGGGACTGGAATAAATCAGCCATTTTTATTGCATGGTGATCTTGGATTTCATAATTTTATATTTCAAGGGAATAAACTGCACGGTGTAATTGATCCTTTACCAGTGTTAGGAGATCCTATATATGATTTGATTTATGCGTTCTGTTCAACCCCGGAAGATTTAACAAAAGAAACAATCGATTATGCGATGAAACAATGTGTATTTTATAAAAAAGACCGTGATTTATATGAAGAAATAGTCATAGGATTATATTTGCGTATAGATACATGTTTACGGCACCACCCGAAAGATTTAGAAGATTATTTAGCAGCTTGGCGTTATTGGATGGACGAGGTTGAGGTGACTTTATAGTACAAATATTTTGGGGGAGATAGTGAGATGAATGTTGCAGAAGCCAAAAAGGATTTACTGTAATTCCATTGTCAGTTACAGTTGTTTATTTACTTACTTTTATAAGTTTATTAATTGGAAATGAAAAAGTAGATTATTATCAACAAAAATCAGTTTAATAAAAATATAGGGATAGGGGGAATTATGATGAAAAATTACGTTTGTACAACGTGCGGTGTGCAGTATGCAGCGAGTGTAGAGGAACCGGTGAGTTGTCATATTTGTGATGAAGAGAGGCAATATGTGAATCCGAAAGGGCAGTCTTGGACGACTTTAGAAAATTTGCAAACAGATGATACATATAAAAATGAAATAATCGAAGAGGAAAATGGACTTTATAGTATTACGACAAAACCAGGATTTGCGATCGGTCAAACGGCATTTATAGTGAAAACAGAGTCATATCGTTTACTATGGGACTGCATTACGTATTTAGATGAAACGACAATTGCGAAAATAAAAGAGCTTGGTGGATTAGATGCGATTGCATTGTCTCATCCTCATTATTATTCAACGCAAGTAGAATGGGCAGAGACATTTGATGTACCAATTTATATACATGAAGATGATAAAGAATGGGTGATGCGCCCAAGTAGTCGTATTATTTATTGGTCTGGTGAGTCTTTACAATTAGCGGATGGGATTACTGTACATCGTCTTGGAGGACATTTTAGTGGTGGTTCTGTATTGCATTGGGAAGAAGGTAATGATGGAAAAGGGATTTTGTTAACAGGTGATATTATTCAAGTTGTAGCGGATGAGCGGTGGGTAAGTTTTATGTATAGCTATCCAAACTTAATTCCATTACCAGCGAGAAAAGTGGAAGAAATGGTGAACCGAGTGAAGCCGTTACAGTTTAATCGTTTATACAATGCTTTTCATCGAGTAGTAAAAGAAAATGCAGATGAGGCAGTTGAACGTTCTGCTGAAAGATATATAAAAGCAATAGAAGGAAAGTTGTTTCATACGTAAAAGGAGAGTAGCTTAATGAAAACGTTAGTATGCTTTGGAGATAGTATTACAGCTGATGAAACATTTTTTGATGGAATGCCGAGATTAACACCACGTTTGCAAGAGATGTTTCCGAAGTGGAAAGTAGTGAATGCAGGTGTTCCAGGGGATAATACATTCGATGCGTTAAATAGGATTGAAGAAGATGTAATATCATATAAACCAGATTTCGTAACAGTTTTTCTTGGTACGAATGATGCGGTTTCTTTTTCTCAAGTGTCATTACAAGCATATAAAGAAAACTTAGAGAAGATTGTGAACCATATTTCATCAGATAAAGTACTACTGATTAGTCCTGCACCAGTTGATGAAGAAAGACAGCGTAATAGAACAAATAGAGTGCTTGGTCAGTATGCAGACGTGGTGGAGAAAGTGGCGAGGGAAACAGGAAGTTATTTTCTAAACGTATTCGCTGAAATGATTCAAGAACGGGATTATAAAAGATTTGTAGAAAATGGTGAAAAAGATGGATTACACTTTGGACCAGAAGGCTATGAGTATGTAGCGAGGTTAATTGGTGAAAAGTTAAAAGGAATTTTATAAGGAGCAAAGCACTTAGTGTTTTGCTTTTTCTTGTTTTTTTGCAGTCTATAAACTTATTCACCGCTGTAATTTGCACAGATAATTTGTTTTTTTATATGCGTAAAAGGTTAGCTCTGTTTTAAAGTAATATAAATTTATTTTTAAAAATTTATATTTCGTAGTTGAAAATCAATAAAGGTGTAACTATAATAGTTACAGTGAGTTTGTTATTTTGAAATATACACATTGAATTACAAGAATGAAAGGAGTTTTTATGTAAATCAAAAAGTTATAAAAATCTATTAATTTTTATAATAAGATAAAAAGCTTTTCGGTTCATACACATTATTAAATATGTTAATTCTAATAGAAAACTAGAGGTGGAAAGATGAAAAATTTTAAAGGTATGTTGATATCATCACTTGCAATTACAACTTTTGCTGGGGTAGGTACGACATTTGTAACAAATACAGTATATGCTGCTAATGACAATTCTAGTAAAATACTAGTTCGTTCTAATAAGAGTATAAATACAACAACTAGCTCGAGATTGCCTGTATTATCAGTCAATCCTTATGATGAACCTAGATTTTCGAGACAGGGATATCTTGAAGAGGCACCTTTAGGAATTAATGCTCCTTATGCTTGGGGAATTAAAGGAGGAGATGGTCAAGGAGCAACTTTTGTAGATTTGGAAGAAGGCTGGTTATTAAATCATGAAGATTTAGTCGGTCAAAATATTGAATTTATGTCTGGAAAAATGAGTAATGATCTTTCTCATGGTACTTCAGTTCTAGGTGTTGTTTCTGCAGCTGACAATCGGATTGGGAACATTGGGATTGCACCAAAAGCAAAGGCAAAAGTAATTTCAGTGATCCGAGATAATGGGAGAATCGATGTAAGAGATGCTATTTTAAGTGCCGTAGATTCTTTACAGGCTGGAGATGTTTTATTAATAGAGGAATCCTTTAAATATGATGGATATGGAGATGACCCTTTACCAGTAGAAGTATACCCGAGTATATTTAACGCAATTCGCAAAGGTACAGATAAAGGCATTATTATTGTAGAAGCAGCTGGTAATGGTGGGATTGATTTAGATGAATTTAAAGACCGTAATGGTAAACAGATTTTAAATCGAAATAGTCCAGACTTTAAAGATTCAGGAGCTATTATAGTTGGAGCATCTACTGCAAGAGTTCCTCATAAACGTTTAGGTTTCTCTAACTATGGTAGTAGAATTGATGTATATGGTTGGGGAGAGTATGTTGACACATTAGATACATATCAAAATCAAAATAGTAAAGGACAAAAAGTTACAGATCAGAGTATAATGAATCGTTATACTTCTAATTTCCGTGGTACTTCTAGCGCTTCGCCTATAATCGCTGGGGCTGCTGTATCAATTCAAGGGATTGCTAAAGAACATTTAGGTAAGGCATATACACCAAAAGAATTGAGAGTAATTTTAAGTAATCCTAATACAGGCACAAAGTCTAATGACCCATCATCTGATAAAATAGGGGTTTTACCAGATTTAAAAGCGATTTTGTCTAACCTTGGTTTTCATAGTGATTTGACTACCAATGATTCTATGGTATTTCCAGATAACGTAGAAAAAAATGAAGGAAAAGAAAATTCAACTTTCGTATTTCCAGGTGAAGAAACAAAAAAAACAGGGGATAAAAATTCAACTGTAACATTCCCAGAAGAAGATTTAAAACAGGAGGAAAAAGAAGAGGGATTAATTGTTTTTCCTGATTAATAAAAAAATACTACCTTCCATTTGGAGGTAGTATTTTTTATTTCTTGTCATTAACAAGCAGGCATGAAATTTGTATTTGTTTATCTTTCATAATGAACTTAACCACAAAGTCGAATGTTTGACTGTTAATTAACTTTTTCGTCTCAATCAATTACATGAATCAATCTAGAAATGCTTGCTGCAATGCTTTCAGTCCATCGCTGTATATACCATGAAACAGATTTATTGCCTCTTCATCACTAACCGCAACAGGAGTGAACGTACCAGACCACTCTACTAACGATGTGTTACTTTCAGTACCTTCTTTAACTTGGATTGTAGATAAATAATTAGTGACCGGGAACGGTGCATTCATGATTGAATACGTGTAGTAGCGTTCCTTATCATTGAATACTTCTAAGCGTTCTATAATTGTTTCACCATCTGGATTAGCTAGATGACGTACACGACCGCCTTCAGTTAATTTACTGCTAGGTATATAAGGTAACCAGTCTGGAAGGGAGTTGAAACCTCCTATTAATTGCCATACTTGTTCAGTTGATCCGAAAATTTCCATAGATATAGTAGTATATGCCATGTTCATTACGCTCCTTTTCATCCCGGTATTTACGGGTAAATAATCAGTAGAGAATAAATCGCCCCACTGATTAAAGTTTCACTTTATAGGTCCATAACTTATAGTGAGAACGAATTTTATCGTGGATTTTTTATTTAATGTATAATTATAAAGTTAAAACTATATACTTTTAATAATTAAATTATATAATAAATATAGAAACGAAAATTTATGAGCAAGGAAGTTGAAAAATATGACATTAACAATGGGCTTTATTGGATTTGGAAAGTCAGCTAACCGCTATCACTTACCTTATGTAAACACGCGTAATAATATAAAAATAAAAACGATTTTTGTACGTCAAATAAATGAAAAATTAGCGGCTCCATATAAGGAAAAAGGTGTTTACTTCACTACTGATTTGGACGAATTGTTGAATGACAAGGAAATTCAAGTGGTGACGGTCTGTACGCCAGCACATACGCATTACGAATTAGCGAAAAAAGTTATACTTGCTGGAAAGTCAGTTATCGTTGAAAAACCATTTTGCGATACAGTGGAACATGCGAAAGAATTATTAGCTTTAGGACGAGAAAAAGGTGTAGTAGTTATGCCTTATCAAAACCGCCGTTTTGATGGTGATTTTTTAGCTGTGAAGCAAGTAGTTGAACAAGGATTCCTTGGTGATATTATTGAGATTGAATCACATATTGATTATTTCCGTCCTGGTTCAATCACTCATGAAGCTCCAAAAGAAGAAGGTTCATTTTATAGTTTAGGTATTCATACGATGGACCGTATGATTTCACTATTCGGCCGTCCAGATACGGTGACATACGATATTCGTAATAATGAAATGGAAGGTGCGGTTGATAACTATTTCGATGTTGGTTTACATTACGGAAATCAGTTGAAGATTAAGCTGAAAACGAACCATGTCGTAGCAAAAGATTATCCACGCTTTATCGTCCATGGAACAAATGGATCATTTATTAAATATGGTGAAGATCAGCAGGAAAATGATTTGAAAGCGGGTGTTATGCCTGAGAGTGCAGGATTTGGTGAAGATTCACCGATGTACTATGGAGTTGCTAAGTATCGTAATGCAAATGGTGACTGGATTGAAAAACAAATTAAAACGCCACTTGGTGATTACGGTCGTTTCTATGATGCCGCGTATGAAACAATTATAAATGGTGCACCAAAACTTGTGAAAGACGAAGAAGCGGTAACGAATATTGAAATCTTAGAAAATGGATTTGCTGCCCCATCACCTTCAGTTTACAAACTTGAGGCTTTACATTTGAATGAATAGAAGAGAGTTTGCAGTATAAAGGAGGTATGGAAATGGCAAGCGGATCAACACAAGTAAAATACCTCGGCATTTATCAAAAGATTAAACAGCAAATTTTAGATGGTGAATATAAAATCAACGAAAAAATTCCGAGTAGCCCCGTCCTTGCTGAAGAATTTGGTGTTTCAGCCCTTACTATTAAGAAAGCGCTGGATCTATTAGTTAGAGATGGCTACATCATCCGCCGGCGCGGAAGTGGAACAGTGGTGCAAGATTGGCGTCAACAGGAAAAGGCACGAATGATTCAAACTTTAACGGGTACGAAAGCTGTATACGGCAGTGAGGTAGAAAGTAAAATTATCGAGTTTGCGATTGTTGGGGCTGATGAAGTAGTTGCTGAGAAATTGGGAGTTTCAATCGGTGATTTCGTCTATAAAATCATTCGCCTCCGCATCATTCACAGCATTCCGACGATTATGGAGCATACATGGATGCCAATTTCGGTTATCCCAGGTGTTGAGGCTTCTGTTTTAGAGGAGTCGATATACTCACATATTCAAAATAAACTTGGTCTTGAAGTAGGGACATCTGTTGTCAGGGTTAAAGGAATTCGCCCAGATGATAGGGAAAAGCAGTTTATGAACTTAACAAATCAGGATTTCCTAATGCGAGTTGAACAAGTAGCTTATTTAACGGATGGACGAACTTTTGAATATTCTTATGCAGATCATCTACCCGAAACCTTTGAGTTTGAAACAGTCATTACTGCAAAAAATTATAAAGAGATATAAAAATCGGTTGAGGCAAGTATTGTCTCAACTGCTCCTATTATACGTTAATAGAATGAATCCAAGACTTAACATTTGATTTATAGAACTGTAAAGTTTAAAATTACAGTATAGTTTTTAGAAGTGAGTTGTTATCGTCTGTAAAATGTAGATAAATTAAATATTCTCGAATAAATAATATTGCTTGTATTTGATTCTAAACTGTAATTTTTTTTAATACATTTCAATAACCGATGTTTAAAATGTACGTTTCATAACATTAAAGGAGTGAGTTAAATATGGTAATTCTATATACAACAGCAAGCTGTGCCTCATGCCGAAAAGCGAAAGCATGGCTTGAAGAGCATCAAATTGATTATATTGAAAAAAACATCGTATCAAATTCTATGACAGTTGATGAGCTTAAATCGATTCTTCGTTTAACTGAAGAGGGGGCTACTGAAATTATTTCAACTAGATCCAAAACTTTTCAGGACTTAAATATAAATATTGAGGAGCTCTCGCTCAATGAATTTTATACATTAATAATTGAGCATCCACTAATGTTACGTCGCCCAATTATGCTGGACGAGAAAAGATTGCAGATTGGTTTTAATGAGGAAGAAATTCGTAAATTTTTACCACGTAGCGTTCGAACGTTTTTGAACATTGAATTGCAAAAATTGGCCAATTAATAAGTAGTATTTTTAGAAAAAGTTTTTTGAAAGGAGGAAGCAGAAGATGATTGAAGTATGTGTTACAGTTAATTATAATGATAGAAATTATCAAACAAATGTTATTGTGAGTAAAGATACGATTTGGACAAAAATTAAACAGTTGGCAGAAGAACAAGTGAAGAAACAGTGGAGTGTTTAATTTTATTTTCAACTTAAAAAGCTAAATGAAGTTATCAGATATAGGTGGGACCGGATAGAATATAAGAGAATTAATTTTTTATGGCAAGAAGTATTCTATATGTTTTAACGTTCTAACCTATTTGTAATATTTATGGCTACAGTTAATATATGAGAAACAATATTTTTGATCGTAGGAGGAAAATCATGAACAGCGACTTTACCTTGGCCATACACAGTTTAACTTATTTAGCTTTACAGCCAGATCGGATGTCAACAAGTAATGCTATTTCAGAAAGTGCAGGTGTACATCCAGTACGCATTCGCAAAGTACTAAGTTTGTTAAAAAAACATAAGTTTATACAATCGAAAGAGGGGACTGGTGGCGGTTTTATTTTCGCTCGCGATTTAGATGAAATTAATCTTTGGCATATTTATCAGATAACCTCTGAAGGTGCTTTGCAGCCGAAGTGTCCAGAATCAAACAATCAGTGTGTTGTAGGTTCGAACATGCGAAAAGTTCTTTTCGCTATTTTCTTAGGTGCTGAAGAGCATCTAGGTGAATACTTAAAGAATTATACAATGAAAGAAGTTGTTGACCTTATCAATCAAGAGCGTTAAGCGGCTTAATTATTATATAGCCGTGAGTTCTTAACACTTAAATGTAATGAAAAATATTACAGTATAATTGTTTTTATATCTTTTTTATCGTCACAAAAAATATTTATAGGAAGGTGAAACGGTATGATGTCAAATAATAATCATGTTTTAAAAGTAGGAGATTGGGTTCGTGGAATATCAAATGAAGGTGAATTAATAGTTGGTTATATTGTATCACTTGATGATGTAGAGGATATAGTTACAGTTAGTATTGTGAAACGTGACGGCCAGTACACAATAAACGAAGCGATTTTACTCTTTAGTAAACACGTTAACAAACTCCCTGAATCAAAGGTAATAAATAAGGAACAAATCCTTTATCTTATAGATCTTGCATTATTAACAGGGGATGAAGAATGGTTTATCGAGCTTTCTTCAAAATTAAACTCGATAAAAGAGCTAGTTAATGAGGGATTTTAAAATTTAAACTTTTGAGGGTGCACACAATCCGCCTTATGAAGAGGACACAATTACTTTTCGCATAAAAGGAAATGATGTAAAAACGATGCATTACAAACATAGAGCTATCCCTGAAGAAGAGCCGAACAAACTACAATTAAGATGATATTGAAGTGATTTGTTTGTGTATTCCTGATAACGATAATTATGTAAATGAGCTGTCCATATGGGGCAGCTTTTTTGCTTTTTGCTCAGTGTAGCTTTTTAAATTGTATATGAATTCAATATTAATAATATATATCCTAAAATTTGGTTTTTTTATTTTGGAATTTTTTCTTTTTACCTACATTAATTATTTATTAGAATATCTTTTATGTTTAAAATGAAATTTTTTGATAAAGGGGATATAAGTATCTTTATAATGAGTAACCTAGAAAAACAATGTATTATTGTATTTTTTTACTAACTAATTCAGCTTTAAGCGATAAAAACAATGGCTACATGCTAACTGTAAAATATTATCCATATAAAATTATTCCACTTTAATATTTCTGAAAATATAAAAATATTAATTTTATAAATATACACGTTATAATGAGGGCGTCGAGAGAAATTTTATTATCTCTGGAGAAAATATAAAAAATGCGATTACTAGTAAGAAAGGTGTGTGATTAGAGGCGAAATGTATGTAATGTGCTTCAGTGGCTTGTGTAAGCAATATCATCAGTGCTACCGAAGTTATGAAAGTAATGTATAGAATTGAGAAAGAAACGCCTCGCAAATGAAGAGAGGCCGGTTTAGCTAAAATTACTTTTAAAAGTAAAAAAGAGAAACCATTAAAGTAATACACTGTTATTAGAAATGTTGCAACGTATTTATGAAGTCTATTCTATATTGTTCTCTTAAGGGGTCTTTATATAAAGAGCGGATATTACGAGTAAACTTTTTTGTGAACGCTAACAATTATATTAGGACGCTAATTAGCGAATGTTTCAATTTGGATTCATTATGATGAAGGACATACAATGTGGGGCAACTTGTAAGGAATTCATTTTCCAGAAAGGGAATATTTGTTAGGTGCAAAGAGAGATGTAGGAATAGATACAAGGGGGAGTTATTATATGAACGGGAATACTGCAAAGAAAATAGAAGTTCAAGCTGAAAATACCGCACGAAAAAATGAGCAATATGCAGATCCGAAAAAGTGGCATAAGCAGGATACTACATGGGCACTCAGTCTATTTGGAACTGCAATTGGAGCAGGGGTGCTCTTTTTACCGATTAATGCAGGTTCAGGTGGTTTATTATCTTTACTACTAATTACATTACTTGCATATCCAGTTATGTATTACTCACATAGGGCGCTTGCTAAAATGATATACGCTTCTAATTCTGCTGATGAGGGGATCACAGGTACAATTAGAGAGTATTTCGGAAATAAAGCGAGTATCATTTTTAACATCGTATATTTCGGTTCAATTTATACAATCGTACTAATGTATTCGGTTGCGCTTACAAACACTGCAAGTAGTTTTATCGTGCATCAATTGCACATGCCAGAACCTCCAAGAGCTATTTTATCACTTGTATTAGTTCTTGGTCTTATCGCTATACTGAATTTTGGTCAAGATATTACTGTAAAGGTAATGAGTATGTTAGTGTATCCTTTCATAGTTTCTCTACTTTTTATCGCAATATCTTTAATTCCACAGTGGAATACGTCAATGCTTAGTTTTTCAGCTGTTTCAACTGCTTCAACAGGAACAGGCTATTTTGGAACGATATTGATGATTCTACCAATCATCGTATTCTCATTTAATCATTCACCTATGATTTCATCATTTGTTGTGAAACAGAGAGCTACGTATGGAATCGAAGCCACTGATGCTAAATGTGCGCAAATACAAAAGGTTTGTTATATCATGACATTCGCTGTTGTTATGTTCTTCGTTTGGAGTAGCGCATTGAGCTTGACTCCAGATGATATAAAAATGGCAAAAGAACAAAACTTATCAATTCTTTCATATCTTGCTAATGAGCTTAATTCGCCTGTAATCACTATTGCAGCTCCAATTATTGCTTTTGTGGCTATTACAAAGTCTTTCCTTGGCCATTATATCGGAGCATTTGAAGTAATGCGTGACATGATTATTAAGTTCGGTAAATCACGTGGAAAAGATATTGAAGAAAAAACAATTAAGACAATAATCCTTACTTTTGTTGTATTATCATGCTGGTTTGTTGCTTATACAAATCCAAGTATTCTTGGACTTATTGATTCTCTAAGCGGTCCATTAGTTGCTGCTATCTTATGTCTATTACCGATGTATGCGATTCAAAAAGTGCCGGTACTAGCTAAATACAAAGGGAAAATGAGTAACGTATTTGTTATTATTGTAGGTGTACTTACTGTCTTAGCAAGTATTAAATCATTATTCTAATTCACTACTGTTGGTTTTAGTATCAAAATAGTTGGATCTGAGAAAAGAAGGAGCAAGTTTTGAATAGTTTTTTTCAAAACTTGCTCTTAAAATATTCTAATGAATTAATTTTACAAATAAGTTTATTCATATTAGTCATCTAGCATTTTGGTTATATACTCATCCAATATTATCAAGACCTAAATCGAGAAATTTTAAATATCAAGCGCCTAACGTATTATATATCCCTAATATGTTAGGCGTTTTTATTTTGGATAATAAATTTTGAACCTGAATTTGAATAGTATCTCTATTTGATGCTTATTTAATATTGTAAAATTTGTATTGAAAATTCGAGGTTTTAAAAGTACCATATACATATTCAAACATTTGAAGATGTATATGGTACTTTTGAAAATTGAGGAAAAGTAACGGAGGGATTTCAATGGGAAACGAAATGCAACAATTTAAAGCAGATTTCTTTAAAGCCTTAGCACACCCTTTGCGAATAGGTATCTTAGAATTATTGTCAGAAGGTGAAAAAAGCGTAAACGAAATTCAAGATATTCTAAATAAGGAAGGTTCAGCTGTTTCTCAGCAATTAAGTGTACTACGTTCAAAAAACATTGTTGTTGGTAGAAAAGATGGAAAAAGAGTTTTATATTCTTTACGAGACCCTATTATTGTGGATTTATTGGTGGTTGCACGGAAGATTTTTAACAACCATTTAATCGATACGATTTCAATGTTAGAAGAGCTAGATGGAGCAGAAAGTGAAATGATGGCTAAGGAGGGATAGGTTGAGTATTGAGGTTAAGAAAGAAGATATCATCCAACATGGGATTGAAACATTTCGCTCATTAGGAGCTCATTACGTTTGTGAAGTTTGTATAAAAAGTGGAAATTCTTGTTGTTTTTCATGCCAACATTTACAAGATGGAGTTGGATGTCGAAAAAGAAATACTGCTTGTACAGCTTGGTTATGTGGAATTCAAGGTTTTTTATTTGATCAAATAGGATTACTGGATGAATGGAATCGTTTTTGGAGTGAAATTCCAGGACAAATGTTTCGTAGAGATATTACTCCAGATAAGGTAAGGATTAGATCGTTTATTGATACGAAGAAGCTAGATAGTCGAGCCGGAGAACGTCTAGCAGAAAGATTGAAATCCTATGTACAACAAGGTGGAGATATAGGTGAATTGGAGTGTCATTTAAGTAAAACATATAGTAAATATTAGGATGGTTTTTCTTTTTGTGAAAAGGACAATTTTCTGTATAAGGGACCGAGAAATACATTTGTAATCCAGATCTATTAAAAATAGAAAAGAAGGGTTTGTAATGAGAAAGTTATTTACAGGAAGGTTTGAAGGATATTCATTAGCACATTTTCAAAAGGATCTTCTTTCAGGAATGATTGTTGGAGTTGTTGCGATTCCACTTGCTATGTCTTTTGCTATTGCCTCTGGTGTTAAGCCAGAGTATGGGATTTATACAACCTGTATTGCTGGAATACTCATTTCACTGTTTGGTGGTTCGAAGTATCAAATTGGAGGACCTACAGGTGCTTTTGTTCCGATTCTTTTAGGAGTTGTAATTACCTATGGATACGAAAATTTACTACTCGCGGGTTTGTTAGCTGGAATTATTTTATGTCTTATGGGAATCTTCAAGCTAGGCTCTTTAATTAAGTTTATTCCACGTCCTGTAACAATTGGTTTTACTTCAGGTATTGCTGTTATTATTTTTACGGGACAAATTGCTAGTTTTTTAGGTTTAACAGGTATAAAAAAGCATGAGGAATTTCTAGCGAATTTGAAGGAACTCTTCACTCATATCAGTACTACCAATTTTTATAGTGTTATAACTGCTTTGATTTGCTTTTTTGTTATACTCATAACACCAAAGATTTTACCAAAAGTGCCTGGTTCATTAGTAGGTGTTGTTATTTCAACTGTAATTGCAACTGTATTTTTCTCAGGTTATGTACCTACTATTGGTACAGCATATGGTACGATTCCAAATACACTTCCTCATTTTGATATACCAGAAATCACATTAGAACGTATAAAGCAGTTAATTGGTCCTGCATTTGTTATTGCGATGCTCGGTGGAATTGAATCACTTTTATCCGCTGTCGTGGCAGATGGTATGACAAATAGTAAACACAACAGTAACAAAGAGCTTATCGGTCAGGGGATTGCCAATATTGTTACCCCGTTATTTGGCGGAATTCCGGCAACTGGAGCGATTGCACGTACAGCAACTAATATTAAGAGTGGAGCTGTATCTCCGATGGCGGGTGTTATTCACGGAGGATTTGTGTTATTTACACTTCTACTGTTAGCGCCATATGCTTCACATATTCCACTTGCTAGTATGGCCCCGATTTTAATGGTGGTAGCTTGGAATATGAGCGAGCAGAAACATTTTTATCACATACTTAAAATGAAGACGGGAGATTCTCTTGTATTATTGGTAACATTTTTACTTACTGTATTTACTAGTTTAACAACAGCTGTAGAGATTGGTCTTATATTAGCTATTATTTTGTTTACAAAACGTATGAGTAATATGCTTGTCATATCAAAAGTGCTTCCTGATCATACAAAAAGAAATGAAAAATTGCTACCACATGTGGTAAATAAAGCTCATGATTGCCCACAAATTAGCATTTATACAATAGAAGGGCCATTATTTTTTGGGGCTGCTCAAACATTTGAACAAAATATTTTAGCGACTATTCATTATAAACCTAATGTTTTAATTTTACGTATGGGAAAAGTTCCTTTTATTGATACCACAGGAGAGTCTTACTTTAGGAATATTGTTCAGCACTTCAAAAAACAAGGTGGCGTACTTCTTATTTCTGGAATTCAATCAGAGCTAAAAGCCAATCTAGATAAGAATGGATTGTACGCTGAGATTGGGGAAGAAAACTTTTTTAATCATACCGGAGAAGCAATTAATTGTGCTTTAGGACATCTGAATACAAAAAAATGTATAGGGTGTAAGCATTTTGCTTTTCATGAATGTACAGGGCTTTCTCAGCAATCTCAGGAAATCAATACAATAAAGAATAAAGAAAATGCATTAGATTTTTAAAAATTTCACTTCACATACAAAGTTTGTTTGAGTTAATCTACTTTTTTAATCATTTTATTAAAAAAGTAGAGAAGAAGAAAGTTTGCTTTGGAGAATGTGGAGAAGATTTTTTACAAGGTGTGAACAAGTGGTTTTTTTATACATTCAACAAATAAGTATCAAACAGCAAGAAGAGAATATTTTCCGTACATTTAAACGAAAAACGGAAATTAAAAATAATATTTATTTAATAGAATAAACGAAAACGAGTGGAGGAAATAAAAATATGCCTAATTTACCAAATTGTCCAAAATGTAATTCAGAATACACTTACGAAGATGGGAATCTTTTTGTTTGTCCAGAATGTGCTCATGAGTGGACTTTAGAATTAGAAGCTGAAAATAGTGAAGATACAAAGGTAATTAAAGATGCAAATGGAAATATTTTAAACGATGGTGATTCTGTAACAGTAATTAAAGATCTTAAAGTAAAAGGAACTTCATCAGTTGTAAAAATTGGTACAAAAGTAAAGAGTATCCGATTAGTTGATGGAGATCATGATATTGATTGTAAAATTGATGGTTTTGGAGCTATGAAATTAAAATCTGAATTCGTTAAAAAGGTATAAATACAAATTTTGTTACATCAAAATTTGTTTGAAGTTAATGAATATACACTGTTTTTCAGCTGTACCCCGTGCCCGACAACTTAAGAATTTCGAATTACTCCGAAATGATAAAATGAACTTTTTGGTTATGATTCAGCAGATTTTTTTTGAGTACCATGAAATTTTAGCTTGCTAGCGATATAGTACTGCCGAGCTATTTGAAATAGCTATAAGACTATTCTTTCGATGGTATGATGAAAGATGTGGAAAAGGAATAGGTCTCAATCAGACCTCAATATTAATCTTCACCATTAGCAACAAAAAACCACCTCTCATAAAGGTGGTTTTTCAGTATTAATATATTTTAATTAATCACGTCTAAATGGACCTTTTGGAGCAATAAGCTCTAAATTAGTACCATCTGGATCACGGAAGTAGGCAACTCCTGTACCAAATCCAGTTTTCTAGCCGTCTTCTTGAAAGATAATTGGTTCGTCATCTGGGTGCTATCCTATGCCCATCAAGCTAACAAAATGGATTGCCTCTGAAACAAAAAATGATTTTTATTACTATAAAAAACGTAAAGTATCTGTTTTTAGAAAAAATTAATTTTTATAAATTGATGGAGATATAACTCAATTCTTTTATATATGTAGTTAAATATGATTGTCAGAATGAACTTAAAGTAATTATGATTTCTAGAAATGCGAACTGATGTTTTGAATTGGTTTAAAGTTGCTGGAACAAAATAAAACCAATTGAGCAAAAAAACTTGCAAAAATAAAAAGAGAGATGTATATTAATTGATATATCAATAATTGATATATCAATTAATATTTTAACAAGAAAGAAAAGGAACATTTTATGAAGGAAATGTTCGTAAATATCAGTGGAGAAGAACGCAAAATACTTATTCATGTTCTATTACAGATGCAAAAAAATGTAGAGAATATTAAAGAATAGAGAGTGTAGGGGGCAGAATAGTGTGGAAATAATCGCAGCTATTTTAGTCGGGATCGTAGCATTAGAACATTTGTTTATCATGATCCTTGAAATGTTTTTTATTGATTCAAAAGTAGCGAAACGTGCTTTCAAATTACCGAAGCATTTAGAAGGAGATCGAAACGTAGCCATTATGTTTGCAAACCAAGGTTTATATAATGGATTTTTAGCGGCTGGTCTCATTTGGGGACTTGTACTTGGGCTCAATCCAATTGGTTATATGGTCCAATTATTTTTCGTGATTTGTGTGGTGATAGCAGCTATTTTCGGAGGTTTCACATCTAATAAATCAATTATTGTGAAACAAGGACTTCCAGCTGTTTTAGCATTGGTTGCCCTTTTATGTATAATATAGAATCAAAGTTTTTCAATAAAAGAACTCATTTTTGAAAAGAATACGCTATTCTTTCTTTAGAATTATAGGAAAGGATGGCGTTTTTGTATGTCTATTTCTATATGTAGTGAATTATAACTA
>NZ_WEII01000046.1:0-42553 GCF_009183805.1 Bacillus sp. B2-WWTP-C-10-Post-4
TTCGCTCGACTTGCATGTATTAGGCACGCCGCCAGCGTTCATCCTGAGCCAGGATCAAACTCTCCAATAAAGTTAGTTTGTCTAGCATCTAAAATAAAAATTGACGTTTCACGTTGTTTGTTTCGTTTAGTTTTCAAAGTTCAATATCGCGTTTCAGCGACTTTTATAATATATCATAGTATATTATTTTCGTCAACAAGTTTTTTTGATAAGTTATATCTCTCATTTGCTGACTCTGCCTATTATATAGGCTTTCTTTTCCCTATGCAAGTATTATTATAAAAAAATAAAGAGAGGGAAAATCCCCTCTCTTATTCTTCTGAAGAAACCTCTTCACTCGTTTCTTCCTCTTCATCTTTTTGTGCTTTTGCTACCGTCGCTACCTCTTGGTCTTCCTCTAATCGAATTAGACGAACACCTTGTGTATTACGTCCCATTTGAGAGATTTGATCAACTGGCATACGAATAATAACGCCTGCCGCTGTAATTAACATAATATCTTCTTCACCTGTAACAGATTTAACAGCTACTAATTTACCGTTCTTATCTGTAATGTTACAAGTTTTCAGACCTTTACCACCGCGACTTTGCAGACGGTATTCATCAATCGGTGTACGCTTTCCGTAACCATTTTTCGTTACAATTAGAACATTTACATCCTCTTCGACAATTTCCATACCTACAACTTGGTCTTCATCGCCCAACGTAATAGCTTTAACACCTGCAGCATTACGTCCCATAGAACGAACATCTTGTTCATTGAAACGAATTAGCATACCGTTACTTGTCCCGACAATAATATCCTTATCACCCGATGTTAAACGTACAGATATTACCTCATCCTCTTCACGAAGAGAAATTGCAATTAAACCATTTGTACGTATATTTGCAAATGATGAAAGTGGCGTTCTCTTAGAAACCCCTTGTTTTGTCGTAAAGAATAAGAACTGATCGTCACCAAATTCACGAATCGGAATAATAGCGTTAATCCACTCACCCTTATCTACCCCTAATAGGTTAATAATTGGTAGTCCTTTTGCAGTACGACTATACTCTGGAATTTCATATCCTTTCGTACGGTATACTTTACCCTTGTTTGTAAAGAATAAAATATGATCATGAGTAGACGTTGTTAATAAATGTTCAACAAAGTCATCATCATTCGTACCCATTCCTTGCACACCACGTCCCCCACGGTTCTGTGTTTTGTACGTAGAAGCTGGTAACCTCTTAATATAACCGTTATGAGTTAACGTAATCGCAATGTTTTGTTCAGGAATTAAATCTTCATCTTCAATAAATTCCATACCGCCAATTGTAATTTCTGTTCGTCTCTTATCATTGAAACGCTCTTTTACTTCTGTTAATTCTTCACGAATAATCTCAAGAACTTTTTCTTCATCTGCTAAAATTGCTTTTAATTCAGCAATTAACTTCATTAAGTCTTGATATTCTTGCTCAATTTTTTCACGTTCTAATCCAGTTAAGCGTTGCAGACGCATATCTAAAATCGCTTGCGCCTGTTTCTCACTTAAACCAAAACGTTCCATTAAGCCTTGCTTGGCAATATCTGCTGTTTTTGAACTACGAATTAACGTAATAACTTCATCAAGATGATCTAAAGCAATTCGTAATCCTTCTAAAATATGAGCACGTGCTTCTGCTTTTTCTAATTCATAAGCAGTACGTCTACGAATTACTACCTTCTGATGCTCTAAATAATGATATAGATTTTGTTTTAAATTTAGTACTTGTGGCTCCCCATTTACAAGAGACAACATATTAATACCGAAACTTGTTTGAAGCGCTGTATGTTTATATAGATTGTTTAATAGTACGTTTGCATTAGCATCACGACGTACTTCCATGACAATACGCATACCATTACGATCTGATTCATCACGTAAATCTGTAATACCTTCAATTTTCTTATCGCGAACTAATTCTGCGATTTTTTCAATTAATCGTGCCTTATTAACTTGATAAGGTAGTTCAGTTACGATAATAGATTGTTTACCGTTTGACTTCTCTTCAATTTCAACCTTAGCACGAAGCATAATGGAACCGCGACCTGTTTCATAAGCTCTTCGAATTCCACTTCTTCCTAAAATTAAACCTGCCGTCGGAAAGTCTGGACCGGGAATATATTCCATTAATTCCGCGATAGTAATATCAGGATTATGACTTAATGCCAACACACCATCAATTACTTCGCCAAGCTGATGCGGCGGTATATTTGTTGCCATACCAACAGCAATACCTGTTGTACCGTTTACTAATAAATTAGGGAAACGCGCTGGTAGTACTATCGGTTCTCTTTCGGAACCATCATAGTTATCTTGATAATCAATTGTATTTTTTGAAATATCACGTATTAATTCCATAGAAATCTTAGACATTCTTGCCTCTGTATAACGCATTGCAGCTGCTGAATCTCCATCTACAGAACCGAAGTTACCATGCCCATCTACAAGCATATAACGTTGACTAAAATCTTGCGCCATACGTACCATTGTTTCATAAACGGCTGAATCACCATGAGGGTGATACTTACCGATTACTTCACCGACAATACGTGCTGATTTCTTATACGCTTTATCAGCTGTAATTCCTAAATCATTCATCGCATATAAAACCCTACGATGCACAGGTTTTAATCCATCACGAACATCTGGTAATGCACGAGATACGATAACACTCATTGCGTAATCTAAAAATGAGGTACGCATTTCATGACTAATATTAATTTCTCGAATTCGTGCTTGTTGTTGATTGTCTGACATCAACGAGCACCTCCTCTTACATTTCCGTTACACATACATTGATTTATATGTAGAAGACAGGAATACTTAGATTCCTGTCATTACTCATTTAAATATCAAGGTTCTTCACGTATTTTGCATTCTCTTGGATAAAGTTACGACGCGGCTCTACTTTATCTCCCATTAAAATTTCAAATGTTTCGTCTGCTTCAATTGCATCTTGAAGGGAAACTTGAAGTAATGAACGTACTTCTGGATCCATTGTCGTCTCCCATAGCTGAGTTGGATTCATTTCCCCTAGACCTTTATAACGCTGAATCCCTGGCTTAGGTTGGGCCGGTAATTCTGCTAAGATTTTTTCAAGTTCCTTATCGTTGTAAGCATATTGAATTTTTTTACCTTGTTGTATTTTAAACAACGGCGGCTGTGCAATATAGATATAACCACACTCAATTATTTGACGCATATAACGATAGAAGAACGTTAATAATAGGGTACGAATATGTGCACCATCAACATCGGCATCGGTCATAATAATAACCTTATGATAGCGTGCTTTTTCAATATCGAAGTCTCCACCAATATTTGTACCAATCGCCGTAATAATTGTACGAACTTCATCATTTGATAAAATCTTATCTAAGCGTGCCTTTTCCACATTAATAATTTTACCCTTCAGCGGTAAAATTGCTTGGAAATGACGATCGCGTCCTTGTTTTGCAGATCCACCCGCAGAGTCACCCTCTACGATGTAAATTTCACTAATTGCTGGATCTTTCGAAGAGCAATCAGCTAATTTACCAGGTAAACTTGAAACTTCTAACGCACTCTTTCGACGTGTCAATTCACGCGCTTTTTTCGCAGCTACACGTGCACGTGCAGCCATCGTACCTTTTTCTACAATTTTTCGCGCTACATTAGGATTTTCTAGTAAGAACTTTTCAAACGCCTCTGAGAATACAGACTCTGTAATTGTTCTCGCTTCACTATTCCCAAGTTTTGTCTTCGTTTGTCCTTCAAATTGTGGATTTGGATGCTTGATTGATACAATTGCTGTTAAACCTTCACGAACATCCTCACCAGTTAAATTACTGTCCGCATCTTTTAAAATGCTATTTTTACGACCATAGTCGTTGATTACACGAGTTAAAGCTGTTTTAAAACCTACCTCATGTGTACCACCTTCATACGTATGGATGTTATTCGTAAATGAGTAAATATTATTTGTGTATCCCTCGTTATATTGAAGAGAAACCTCAACCTGAATACCATCTTTTGAACCTTCTACGTACACAGGCTCTTCATGAATCGGTTGTTTTGAGCGATTTAAATGCTCAACATATGATTTAATTCCACCTTCGTAATGGAATTCTTTCTTTTGCTTATGTTCACGTTTATCTTCAATTGTTAATTTAATATTGCGATTTAAAAACGCTAATTCACGCATACGAGTTGCTAGCGTATCAAAATCGTATACTGTTGTTTCTTGGAAAATTTCCGGATCTGGTTTAAATCGAGTTATTGTTCCTGTTTGATCTGTGTCACCAATGACTTTTAAATCCGCAACCGGAATACCTCTTTCGTATTTTTGGTAATGGATTTTACCTTCACGATGTACAAATACTTCTAATTCTGTTGATAGAGCATTTACAACCGATGCCCCAACACCATGTAAACCACCAGAAACTTTATAACCGCCACCGCCAAATTTACCACCGGCGTGGAGAACAGTCATAATAACTTCTACAGCTGGACGTCCCATTTTTTCTTGTATACCAACCGGAATACCACGCCCATTATCCGTTACACGAATACTATTATCTTCTTCGATACTAACATTAATTTCATCACAATAACCTGCAAGTGCTTCATCAATACTATTATCTACGATTTCCCACACAAGATGGTGAAGCCCTTTTCCACTTGTAGATCCAATATACATACCAGGGCGTTTCCGAACTGCCTCTAGTCCTTCAAGCACCTGTATCTGACTTTCATCATATGCATTTTCTTGCATTTGCTTTTGTTCCATTGACACAAAGATCACCTACTTTTCCATTTAAACAGGGGTTATTCCCTATCTATTTCACAATCTACAGTGCCGTTCGTTACATGAATTGTTTTCGCTTCTTTTAATGTTTCGTGTTCAATTCCGTCGACACTCGTCGTTGTAACAAATGTTTGCACTTTTCCTTGAATTGTATTTAAAAGATGTGATTGACGATAATCATCTAATTCTGATAAAACATCATCCAACAAAAGGATTGGATATTCTTTAACCTCTGAATAAATCAATTCAATTTCAGCTAATTTTAGGGATAGTGCGGTCGTTCGTTGTTGTCCTTGCGAACCAAAGACTTGAACATTTTTACTATTAACGAAGAATTGTAAATCGTCACGATGAGGACCAATTAAAGTCGTACCACGGAAAATTTCACGTTGTTTCACAGATTGAAAACTTTCATAGTATACTTCTTTTATTTTCGACAAATCCATTGATTCTGATACATCTACACTTGGTTTATAGACAATTTCTAACTCTTCTAATCCACGGCTTATACCTCGATGAATTGGAGCTGCCCATTCCTGTAGCAAATGCAAAAATTCAAAACGTTTTTGCAGTATTTTCGCACCATGCTCAATTAGTTGAAGTGTAAATACATCCAACATCGTTTCCTCATTCTTACTATTCCCTTGCATTTTTTTCAACAAGTGATTTCGTTGCGTGAGCACCTTTTGATATTGACTTAATTCATACAAATATACAGGAGCTATTTGTCCTAATTCCATATCTAAAAAGCGTCTTCTTACTTGAGGGCTTCCTTTTACAAGATTTAAATCTTCTGGGGCAAACATGACAACGTTCATCACGCCAATATATTGACTTAACTTTTGTTGTTCAAGTTGATTTAATTTTGCCTTTTTACCTTTTTTCGAAATATTTAATTCCAAAGACAAAGAACTGTTTCTTTTTTGTAATTTCCCCTTTATTTGACCAAAATCTTCATCCCAGCGGATAAGTTCGCGATCATTAGAGGTTCTATGAGATTTCGCCATCGCTAAAACATAAATAGCTTCCATCAAATTTGTTTTCCCTTGTGCATTTTCGCCGATAATTACATTTACCTTATCTTCAAAGGAAAGCTCTAATTTTTCATAATTGCGATAGTTTTTTAATTGTATTTCTGAAATAAACAAAGGGCTCCCCCTTTATGCCTGAACTTGGAAAGTTCCGCTTCCTGGAATTTCAATAACATCATTCGCATATAGTTTGCGACCTCTTCTATTTTCAAGTTCGTTGTTCACGTACACTTCATATTCTTGTAAAAACCATTTTACAGCGCCACCTGTATCAATTACATCAGCTAACTTTAAAAATTGTCCTAGTGTAATATACTCTGTTGAAATTTTAATACGTTTCATAAAATCGCTCACTTTCTGAAAGTGTTCATTCTTTCATTGTACTAAATAAACTAGCATTAGGAAAGTAATACCCAAAAATCAAATAAGGGCCACTAGCATCTTTAAACTAGCAACCCTTATTCCTTACCTAGTAAGTACGAACCGGTAAAATTAATTGAATAATCGAATCATCATTTACTGTACGAATTAAGAACGGTCTCATTGCCCCAGTAAAGCTAACTTTAATCTCTGTACTATCCAAAGCTTTTAATGCATCCATCATATATTTTGCACTAAAAGATATTTTTAACTCTTCTCCATCTACTTTTTCGCATTGTACTTCTTCGACAACTTTTCCGATTTCTGGTGAATTCGAAGAAATCTCTAGCATTTCTTGCTCTAAAGTTGATAATTTAACAACGTTATTGCGGCCATCTCTTGCTAATAGTGAAGCACGATCAATTGCTTGTAGGAATTCTTTTGTATTTACAAAAATATCCGTTTTACTCTCTGCTGGAATTAAACGTGTCGTATCAGGATAATTTCCTTCTAACAATCTTGAGAAGAATAATAAATGTTTTGTACGGAATAATACTTGATACTCCGTAATAACGATATCTACCATTTCTTCAGACTCATCTAAAATTTTACTTAATTCATTTAAGCTCTTACCTGGAATAACAACATTAGCTTGGAATTCATCTGCAATGTTATGTCCTTCAATTTTTGCTTTTCGAAGTGCCAGTCTATGACTATCTGTTGCAATACAAGTTAACTCGCTGTTATATACCTTCCAGTTTACACCTGTCAAGATCGGTCTTGTTTCAGAAGTAGAAACTGCAAATACAGTTTGTCTGATCATATGCTTAAGTAAATCTGTTGGTATCTTAAATACATGATGTTCTTCAATCTGTGGCAATAACGGATATTCTGCAGAATCTAAACCATTTAAGTTAAACTCTGATTTTCCAGATTTTATTTTTGTCATAAAATGATTTTCTACAGAAATTTCGACAGTGTCTTTAGGTAGTTTTTTTACAATCTCACTAAAATATTTTGCCTGTAAAACAATGCTTCCTGATTGAGCAATTTCTACGATTTCTTTTCCATCTTCTTCGACTGGAATAAACGATTCAATAGAAATATCAGCATCGCTTCCTGTTAATGTAACCCCTTCTTCAGTAGCTACAACTTTAATTCCCGTAAGGATGGGGATTGTTGTACGAGAAGAAACTGCCTTCATTACATCTTGTACACCTCTTACAAGATAGTCTTTTTGTATTGTAAAACGCATAAAGAAAAACCTCCGGTAAGTATAAGATTTTATTTAATTAATAAAGATAAAAAAATAGTAGTAATAGTAATAGGGCTTGTGGATATGTGGATAACCCCTATAAAGGATGTAAAAACAGTCTATCTACATGTGGATAGACTGTGCGTAAAACAAGGTAAGTTATTCACACTATTCAGCTACTACTTTAAAATACCATTAATTTCTTCAACTTGCTTTTGTAATTGCGTATCGGTTTTTAGTAGTTTAGAGATTTTTTCATGGGCATGGATAACTGTTGTATGATCACGTCCACCAAATTCTTCACCTATTTTTGGTAAAGAGGAATCTGTAAGCTCGCGCGATAAATACATTGCAATTTGGCGAGGAAACGCAACTGATTTGGTACGTTTTTTCGCTTTAAAATCTTCTAATTTCACTTGATAAACATCCCCGACAGCTTTTTGAATATCATAAATAGAGATAATTTTCGGCTTAGAATTTGGAATAATATCTTTAAGTGCTTCAGCTGCTAAATCAGCATTAATATCTTTATTAATTAAAGATGAATAAGCTACAACTCGGATAAGTGCACCTTCTAATTCACGAATATTTGAATCAATTTGATTTGCGATATAAAGCATAACTTCATTTGGTATATCAAGCCCTTCAGCTTTTGCTTTTTTGCGTAAAATCGCAATTCGTGTCTCTAAATCTGGCGGCGTAATATCTGTAATAAGCCCCCATTCAAAGCGGGAACGAAGACGATCTTCTAAAGTCGGAATTTCTTTTGGTGGTCGATCACTAGAAATTACAATTTGTTTACTTTCTTCGTGTAATGCATTAAATGTATGGAAAAACTCTTCTTGAGTTTGTTCTTTTCCAGCAAGAAATTGAATATCATCTATCAATAAAACATCTACGTTGCGATATTTATTACGAAAATCAACAGCCTTATTATCACGAATAGAGTTAATAAATTCATTTGTAAATTTTTCTGATGATAAATATACAACTTTTGCATTTGGATTATGTTCAATTACATAATGACCAATTGCGTGCATTAAATGCGTCTTTCCAAGCCCAACTCCCCCGTAAATAAAGAGTGGGTTATACGCTTTAGCTGGCGCCTCGGCTACAGCTAAAGAAGCTGCATGGGCAAAACGGTTACCAGAGCCGATAACAAATGTATCAAATGTATATTTTGGATTTAACATGCTCTGTGGTAAATGAGCTGAATCATCTTGTGCTGGATTCGGCTTAACTGGAGGCAGATCAATATCCTCTTCAGCTTGACTTTGGGGAATAATAAAGCGAATTGCTAATTTTGCCCCTGTTAAATCGTATAGTGTTTCTGAAATTAGTTCGGAGTAATGAGATTCTAGCCAGTCACGAGCAAATTCATTTGGAGCTGTAATCGTTAATACGTCTTTCTTCAAGTTATGAGCCGTTGTTGATTTTAACCATGTCTCATAACTAGGCTTGCTTACCTTTTTTTCTAATTCTTTTAAGGCACTATTCCATAAATCAGAGATATTTTCCAAAGGTGTCCCTCCTTTACTAAGATGGTAAAAGAATAAGGTTGCGCAACAAATGTACAACCCAATAAATATAAAATGTATATTTATACGAAACGTATTTTAAAACCTAAAAACGTCGTTTGTATATGAGATAGGGTTTTCGACAAAAAAAGCAAATGTGGACAACTATTTACCCACATGTTATTAAAACTGTCCACATGTTATACACAAACTGTGGATAAAATAAAGGTGTGGAAAACTTATTCAAAGTGAAAACACAACTATAATATCAAAAAAAAGTGGCTATAGCAATGAATTTAAGAAAGTTATCCACAAAATCAATACCTTGTGGAATAAACTTGTCCACAACACGATATACTGTGTAAAAGTGCGAAAAAAGTTTGTGGATATAAAAAACGTGAAAAAACATTTATCCACAAGGAAATATAGGTACTGTGTAAAAGTATGTGAATAGGTTCAAAATGAATATTTGATGAAAATTTCTAGAACCATTGACATTTTCCTAGTTGATTAACTATAATTTATAGGACTGTCTTTAACAGATATTCCTCAGGGAGGTGTCATATAATGAAAAGAACTTACCAACCAAATAAACGTAAGCGCAGCAAAGTACATGGTTTCCGCAGCCGTATGAGCACAGCGAACGGACGTAAAGTGCTAGCAGCTCGTCGTCGTAAAGGAAGAAAAGTATTATCTGCGTAGACCACTGATCGTTCAGTGGTCTTTTTTTCTAATAATAGTGAATTTCCGCTGATGAAATACAGGAGTGTCAATTGATATGAAGAAAAAACATCGTATAAAGAAGAATGATGAATTCCAGGCGGTTTTTCAAAAAGGAAAATCAAATGCGAATCGTCAGTTTGTTGTATACCAATTAGATAAAGAAGAACAGCCAAACTTTCGCATCGGCCTTTCTGTTAGCAAGAAAATTGGAAATGCAGTAGTTCGTAATCGAATTAAGCGTATGGTCCGTCAGGCTATTACAGAGTTAAAAGATGAGATAGATTCTGGGAAAGATTTTGTTATAATAGCAAGGAAGCCTTGTGCAGAGATGACATATGAAGAAGTAAAGAAAAGCTTAATTCATGTCTTTAAACGCTCTGGTATGAAAAGAATAAAAAGGTAGCGTAAGGAAATGAATTACACTATATACATACCGATACAAGGAGGAGTAGGCTTTGAAAAAGAAATTAGGTTTACTAGCCATGGTCGTTGCATTAATGGCGATTGCCACCGGTTGTAGTGAAACGGGTCAGCCGATTACATCGAAAAGTACTGGGATTTGGAATGAATATTTCGTATATCCGCTTTCTCAGTTAATCACGTATTTTGCCGAATTATTTAACAGTAATTACGGTTTAGCAATTGTTATTACAACTCTTATCATTCGTTTTGCATTATTACCATTAATGATTAAACAAACGAAGAGTACAAAGGCAATGCAAGCGTTACAACCAGAAATGGTGAAGTTAAAAGAGAAATATAGTTCTAAAGATCAAGCAACACAGCAAAAACTACAACAAGAAATGATGCAGTTATATCAAAAGAATGGTGTAAATCCATTGGCAGGATGTTTACCGATATTTGTTCAGATGCCTATTTTATTCGCGTTTTATCATGCGATTATGAGAACAACAGCAATTAGTGAACATACATTTTTATGGTTTGATTTAGGAAAGGCAGATCCGTTCTTTATCTTACCGGTTGTTGCGGCAATTACGACATTTATTCAGCAAAAGCTTGCAATGGCAGGAACAGCTGGCCAAAATCCACAAATGGCAATGATGCTTTGGCTTATGCCGATTATGATTTTAATCTTTGCAATTAACTTCCCAGCCGCATTATCACTTTACTGGGTTGTTGGTAATATCTTTGGTATTGCTCAAATGTACTTTATCAAAGGGCCAGAAATTAAGGCTAGCAAAGCTGGAGGCTCAAGCAAGTGAGTGTAATTACTGCTAAAGGACAAACAGTCGAGCTGGCAGTAGAGGATGCTTTAAGGCAATTAAATACATCAAAAGATCGAGTAGATATAAATATTGTTGATGAGGGTAAAAGAGGATTCTTAGGTTTATTTGGGAATCGTCCTGCAGTAGTAGAAGTTGTATTGAAGAAAGATCCAATTCAAGAATGTGAAGAATATTTAAGAAATGTTATTCACGATATGGGTGTGGAAGTTGAGATTAGTAAAATTGTAAAAGGACGCGAAATTGAATTTACAATTTCTGGTGATAATGTAGGTGTTTTAATTGGGAAAAGAGGTAATACATTGAACTCTTTACAGTATTTAACAAAACTTGTCGCGAATCGTAACACGAAGCAGTATATCGGTATTACACTAGATGCTGAAAATTATCGTAGTAAAAGAAAAAGTACGTTAGAATCACTTTCTTATCGATTAGCAAAACAAGTATTTAATACGAAAAAAAGAGTTATTTTAGAACCGATGCCATCTTTTGAACGAAAAATTATTCATCAGGCACTATCAAATCATCAAGGTATCAATACAACTTCTGAAGGAAATGAACCACATCGGCATGTTGTAATATCTCCTAAATGACCGGTTGCTCAAATGAGTGCCGGTTTTTTTGAGCGGAAAATAGATGTGGATAACTAAAAAACACTAAACTTATCCACTGTGAATAAGTTTAGTGTTTTTTACATGGGGATATAATAAAATGAGTTATTCTTCTTTTGTAGATAGGTTCGTTATGGTATCCTAATAATTTAGTGAAAGAAATAATCATGTTGAAATAGAGATAAATAAGCAAGTGAGGTGAAAGGACATGGAATTTGATACAATTGCTGCGATTTCCACAGCGCTTGGAGAGGGTGCAATTGCCATTGTTCGAGTAAGTGGGGATGATGCGGTTGAGAAAGTTAATCGTATTTTTAAGGGGAAGGATTTAACAGAGGTTCCTTCTCACACTATTCATTATGGTCATATTGTTGATTTAGATACAAATCAAGTTATTGAAGAAGTTATGGTGTCTATTATGCGCGCACCAAGGACTTTTACACGTGAAAATATAGTGGAAATTAACTGTCACGGTGGACTTGTTTCAGTAAATAAAGTATTGCAACTTATTCTAGCACAAGGAGTACGATTGGCAGAACCGGGCGAATTTACAAAACGTGCTTTTTTAAATGGACGTATCGATTTATCACAAGCAGAAGCTGTTATGGATTTGATTCGAGCAAAAACAGATCGTGCGATGAATGTAGCAATTAATCAAATGGAAGGGCGATTATCTAAATTAATTGGTCTTTTGCGTCAAGAAATATTAGAAACATTAGCTCATGTTGAGGTAAATATAGATTATCCAGAATACGATGATGTAGAAGAGATGACACATAATATTTTAATTGAGAAAGCGACGCATGTTCGTTCGGAAATCGAAAAAATATTAGAAACATCAAAACAAGGGAAAATTTTACGTGAAGGTATTGCTACGGCAATTATCGGTAGACCTAACGTTGGGAAATCATCGTTATTAAATAGTCTTGTTCAGGAGAAAAAGGCAATTGTAACTGATATTGCAGGAACAACTCGTGATGTTATTGAAGAGTACGTTAACGTGCGTGGTGTACCTCTTAAACTTATAGATACAGCCGGTATTCGGGAGACAGAAGATGTTGTTGAACGAATTGGTGTGGAACGTTCAAAAGAAATGATGAGCCAAGCGGATTTAGTATTAGTTGTTGTAAACTATAGCGAGGCTTTAACAAATGAGGATGAAGAACTATTCCGTGCGGTACAAGGAAAAGAATTTATTGTTATTGTGAATAAGACTGATTTACCGCAAGCGATTGATATGGAACGTGTTACAGAGTTAGCCGCGGGAAATCGTGTTATTACAACATCCTTAATTGAAGAACAAGGAATAGATGAACTCGAAAAGGCAATAGCTGATTTATTCTTTGAAGGAACAATCGATTCTGCAGATATGACATATGTTTCTAATGCGAGACATATTGGATTATTAACACAAGCAGGAAAAACAATCGGTGATGCAGTTGAGGCGATTGAAAATGGTGTACCAATTGATATGGTACAAATTGATTTAACAAGAACGTGGGAAATACTTGGTGAAATTACTGGGGACACAGTGCATGAAAGCTTAATTGACCAGTTGTTCTCTCAATTTTGTTTAGGAAAATAATATAGTGAAGTTGTAGAAAGATAGAGATTATTAGGAGGAATAAACAATGGGATACAATGCCGGTTCATACGATGTCATAGTAATCGGTGCAGGTCATGCAGGATGTGAAGCTGGTCTTGCGGCAGCACGAATGGGCTCAAAAACATTAATGTTAACAATTAACTTGGATATGGTAGCATTCATGCCATGTAACCCTTCTGTTGGTGGACCAGCAAAAGGGATTGTTGTTCGTGAAATTGATGCATTAGGCGGAGAAATGGGACGTAATATTGATAAAACTCATATTCAAATGCGTATGCTAAATACAGGTAAGGGACCAGCCGTACGTGCACTTCGAGCGCAAGCTGATAAATTCTCTTACCAACATGAATTAAAGAAAACAATTGAAGAAACACCAAACTTAACGTTGTTCCAAGGAATGGTAGAGCGTTTAATCGTTGAAGAAGGTGTATGTAAAGGGGTAGTTACACAAGCTGGTGCAGAATATACAGCAAAGACAGTTGTAATTACAACTGGAACATTTTTACGCGGCGAGATTATCATGGGCGACTTAAAATATTCAAGTGGTCCAAATAATCAGCAACCGTCTATTACATTATCTGAGCATTTAGAGGAGCTTGGATTTGATCTTGTGAGATTTAAAACAGGGACACCTCCTCGTGTAAACAGTAATACAATTGACTACAGTAAAACAGAAATTCAACCAGGTGATGATAAGCCACGTGCATTCTCTTTTGAAACAACGAAATTTATTATGGATCAAATTCCATGTTGGTTGACATATACAAGTACAGAAACACACCGTTTAATAGATGAAAATTTACATCGTTCAGCTATGTATTCTGGTATGATTAAAGGAACAGGTCCTAGATACTGTCCTTCTATTGAAGACAAAGTAGTAAGATTTAATGATAAACCACGTCATCAAATTTTCTTAGAGCCAGAAGGGCGTAATACACAAGAAGTATATGTACAAGGTTTATCCACAAGCTTGCCAGAAGATGTACAACGTGACATGCTTAGAACAATTCCAGGCCTAGAAAATGTTGAAATGATGCGTACAGGTTATGCAATTGAATATGATGCAATTGTGCCAACACAACTATGGCCAACACTTGAAACGAAAAAGATTAAAAATTTATATACAGCAGGACAAATTAATGGAACTTCTGGTTACGAAGAGGCGGCCGGACAAGGGCTTATGGCTGGAATTAATGCAGCATGCCGTTCTTTAGGTAAAGAAGAAGTTGTTTTAGGTCGCGAGGATGCTTATATTGGCGTCTTAATTGATGATCTTGTAACGAAAGGTACAAATGAACCATATCGTTTATTAACGTCTCGTGCAGAATACCGTCTATTATTACGCCACGATAATGCTGATCTTCGTTTAACTGAAGTTGGTCGTAAAATTGGATTAATTAAAGAAGAGCGCTATGAGCGATTTACAAATAAAAAATTACAAATTGAACAGGAAAAGGAACGTTTAAGCAGCATTATTATTAAACCACGTCCTGAAGTTCAAGAATTAATTCGCAATATTGGCGGAAGTGAATTGAAAGATGGAATACGTGCAAGTGACTTATTACGTCGTCCAGAGATGACATATGAGCATATTCATCTTTTAGTACCAAGTGAAGTAGAATTAAGTGATGAAGTTAAAGAACAAGTTGAAATTCAGATTAAGTATGAAGGATATATTGAAAAATCTTTACAGCAAGTAGAGCGTATGAAGAAAATGGAGAATAAAAAAATCCCTGTAGATATTGATTATGATGCGATTTCTAGCATTGCTTCAGAAGCTAGACAGAAATTGAAAGATGTTCGCCCACTTTCAATGGGGCAGGCTTCACGTATTTCTGGCGTAAATCCAGCGGATATTTCCATTTTACTTGTGTATATAGAACAAGGAAAAATTGCACGCGTATCGAACCAATAAATAGTAAGGAGATATTGCTAGATGAACATAGAACAATTTCAATCTATGCTAGAAGAGAAGGGAATCACCCTCTCTTCTAGACAGTTAGAGCAGTTCAAAATCTACTTTGAAACATTAGTAGAGTGGAATGAAAAAATGAACTTAACGGCTATTACAGAAAAAGAAGAAGTATATTTAAAACACTTTTTTGATTCCATTACAGCTGCTTTTTATTATGATTTTTCAAAACCATTCTCAATTTGCGATGTTGGTGCAGGGGCTGGATTCCCAAGTATTCCTTTAAAAATTTGTTTCCCGCATTTAAAAGTAACAATTGTAGATTCGTTGCAAAAACGTATTAATTTCTTAAATCACTTAGCACAAAAGTTAGAATTAAGTGATGTTGCATTTTGTCACGATCGTGCTGAAACGTTTGGGAAAAAAGAAGGTGTACGTGAATCATACGATATTGTAATGGCACGTGCAGTTGCGCGTCTTTCTGTATTAAGTGAGCTATGTTTACCGCTTGTAAAAGTTGGAGGAACATTCATTGCAATGAAAGGTGCAGCAGCAAACGAAGAAATTGAAAATGGCAAGTATGCTTTAGAGGTGCTAGGCGGAGAGTTAAAAGAGATGTCTACGTTCCAATTACCGTTTGAAGAGAGTGAACGTAATATTTTATTAATCGAGAAAAAGCGCAAGACACCAAAGAAATATCCACGCAAACCGGGAACACCCAATAAATTACCTATTGAAAAATAAATCTTATTAGACGTAAGATTAAATTATATAAATGAAAACGTAAATGTTTCATAGGAAACATTTTATGGAGAATAGTCAATAGGCCTAAAAGGTGGTGGAATATGTATGAAAAATACGTTTTCTCGTTTATTTGGCTTTGGAGATAAAGAGAGCGAATTCGAATTACAAGACGAAAGCCATGAAGAGATAGATAAAAAGGTATATGAAGAAATACAAGAAATTCCGATAGTAAATATTACCCCTAACCGTTATCAACCAAGAACAGTTTTTGATGATGCGCGTATTGATGAGCTAGCATTAACAATTCGTACACATGGACTTATTCAGCCGATTGTTGTAAGGCAATATGAGGATGATAAGTACGAGATTATTGCTGGAGAAAGACGTTTTCGCGCGGCAACAAAGTTAGGTTGGGAAAAGGTTCCTGCAATTATAAAGAACTTAAATGATACAGAGACAGCTTCTGTAGCTTTAATTGAAAACTTGCAACGTGAGGAACTAACGGCAATCGAGGAAGCTGTGGCATATCAAAAGCTGATTGAGTTACATAATTTAACACAAGAAGCATTGGCACAACGACTTGGAAAAGGACAATCTACAATCGCAAATAAGTTGCGATTGTTAAAGTTGCCTGAAGAAATAAAAAGTGCATTATTAGAAAAAAGCATTACAGAACGTCATGCCCGCGCTCTCATTCCTTTAAAAAATGAGGAATTACAACTGAAAGTTTTACAGGAAATTGTGGAGAAACAACTAAATGTAAAGCAAACAGAAGAACGAATTGCGAAGTTACTAGAGGAAGCGAAACCGAAGCGTAAGGCAAAGCAAAAAGCAGTAAGTCGAGATACGAGGATTGCTATGAATACAATTAGACAATCTTTACAAATGGTTACTGAAAGTGGTTTGAATGTTAATTCTGAGGAAGAAGAATTTGATGAGTACTATCAAATTACAATTAAAATTCCAAAGAAAAAATAATAATGACGTGCTAGAGACCTTATCCTATTGGAGAGGTCTCTTTTACTATATTTTCTTGTTAAATGAAGAAGGAGTTTAGAAATAAATTTTGAAGTTTAATAAAGGACGTAAAAGAAAAAGTTTTATTTCATGTTACAATAAACGTAATTGTTACTAGAATAAGATAGAAAGGTTGAAAGTAGGTGACATCATGGGAAAAATCATTGCTATTGCTAATCAAAAAGGCGGTGTTGGAAAAACAACAACATCTGTTAATTTAGGGGCTGGATTGGCGCAAGTAGGTAAAAAAGTCCTTCTTGTAGATATTGATGCTCAAGGAAATGCAACGACTGGTGTGGGAATTGAAAAATCTGAATTAGATCAATGTATTTACAACGTTCTTGTGGAAGATGCAGATGTTCAAGGGGTTATACAGAAAACCGCAACTGAAAACTTAGATGTTCTACCCGCTACAATTCAATTAGCTGGTGCTGAAATTGAATTGGTACCGACTATTTCCCGGGAAGTACGTTTGCAAAGAGCATTACAGCCAGTTCGTGATAAATATGACTATATTATTATCGACTGTCCCCCATCTTTAGGGTTATTAACGATTAATGCATTAACAGCAGCGGATTCTGTTATTATTCCTGTACAGTGTGAATATTACGCACTAGAAGGGTTAAGTCAGCTATTAAATACAGTTCGACTTGTACAAAAACATTTAAATAAAAATTTAGCAATTCAAGGTGTATTGTTAACAATGTTGGATGCCCGTACAAATTTAGGAATCCAAGTTATAGATGAAGTGAAAAAGTATTTTAGGGATAAAGTATATCGCTCGATTATTCCGCGTAATGTACGCTTGAGCGAGGCTCCAAGTCATGGGAAACCTATTATGCAGTATGACGCTAAATCAAGAGGAGCAGAAGTATATATAGATTTAGCAGAGGAAGTGATTGCAGGTGGCTAAAGGATTAGGAAGAGGAATTAATGTGTTTTTTCCTGATTTAGATGTGAAAGAAGAGGAAACAATTCAGGAGATTCTTGTAACTGAATTAAGGCCGAATCCATATCAACCGCGTAAACACTTTAATAAAGAGGCGATTCAGGAATTAGCAATTTCGATTAAGGAACACGGTATTCTACAACCATTAATTGCTAGGAAGAGCATTAAAGGATATGAAATTGTTGCAGGTGAAAGACGATTTCGTGCTGCGAAAGAGGCTGGTTTAGAAAAAGTACCTGCGGTTGTAAGACAATTAAATGAACAGCAAATGATGGAATTTGCTTTGTTAGAAAACTTACAACGAGAAGATTTAAATCCTATGGAAGAGGCAATGGCATACCAGATGTTAATGAATGAGCTAAATGTAACGCAAGAACAATTAGCGAAACGTCTTGGTAAAAGCAGACCTTACATTGCAAATTATACTAGGTTATTAAGCCTACCTTCTTTCGTACAAGATATGATTGCAAATGGTCAACTTTCAATGGCTCATGGGAGAACTTTACTTACGATAAAAGATGAAGAACAATTGAAGTCCTTATTGAAACGCATTGAAAAAGAAGGATTAAATGTTCGTCAATTAGAGAAAATCGTCCAAGAGATTAATCAACACGTTTCACGTGAAACAAAAAAAGTGAAAAAAGAGCGAAATATATTTTTCGTAGAACGTGAAACGTTCTTAAGAGAAAAGTTTGGCACAGATGTGAAAATTAAAGAGACGAAAAAAGAAAAAGGTAAAATCGAAATTGAATTTTTTAATAAAGAAGATTTAAATCGTATTTTAGAACTATTAGCACAGAAAAATTAAAAAGCAAACCATCTTATTATTTATAGATGGTTTGCTTTTTTTAATGCGGATAATTTTTGATCCGTCTCTTTTATACTTTGTGCGATTACATCAGCCATTTTCATGACTAAACTTAATCTTGTATTTTGAAGAACGAAAAACTCCATAAACCCATTTAGATTGACGATACCGTGTATGTGCAAATCACCAACTGCAGGTAATTTCTTATTCATAGCAGCTCCAGGTTTACTAGGTCCCTTTCCAGTAGTGATCGATCCGATATTTTGGGACTTTCCTAAACATGCATCAACAGCAATTATAAATGCAGTAGGATATTCTTTCTGTATATTCTGAATTTTCTCTTCTAAATTTAGCGCATGTACTGGCTCATCTAGTGTACCGAATACTTGGAGGTTTTGGATGTCTATTTGTTCAAGTTTTGTACCAACTAATGGGCCGAGTGCGTCACCTGTAGAGCGATCTGTGCCGATACAAACGAGAATGAGTGGTATATTAGTTTTAATAGGAATATGGGTAAGTAAGAAATTACTGATTATCTCGGAGGCTTCTAGATCTTGGTGCATAACGTTTTGAGTTTCTTTCTCAAAAAATGGTAAGCGAAAACTTCCAATATTCATGAAGCACCCATCCTTTTAATAAATTTTCAATATATGTTATATGGTGAGGAAAATGGAAAGTTATAAGTGCATAATTTTTGCAAAATGTGAATGAAAACGGAAATAATAGTACTAGTATATATATATTCGTTCCATTTTATACCTGGATGTCGGGGATAAAATAGGATTAAAATCATAAAATTTTTTCAGCAATTAGGGGACTTCTGATACAATAATAAGGGTAACTAAAAAGAAATTTTAGCTAGAGAGGTAGAGGTACATGGATTTATTAGCGAAGTGGTTTAATTCTATGAAACAGTATTTATTAGATGCTGATCGTTGGGCTCATATTGGAGTTGCGACATTAAAAATATGTATTATTTTAACAATTGGTGCAGTTGTTGTGCGAATTGCAAGAGCGGTTGTACGAAATGCGTTTCGCATGGGAAGTCGTTCTCCAATTCAAATTTCAGAACGTCGTACAGTTACAGTAGCGAAATTACTTGAAAATATTGTAGCGTACGTTGTTATGTTCATTATGCTAATTGCTATTTTAGGTGTGTTTGATATTAATGCATCAGGTTTATTAGCGGGTGCTGGGGTAATTGGTTTAGCAGTCGGATTTGGTGCTCAAAGTTTAGTGAAAGATGTTATTACAGGTTTATTTATTTTGTTAGAAGATCAGTTTTCGGTTGGCGATTATGTTAAAATCGGTCAATTTGAAGGAGTCGTTTTAGAAATTGGACTTCGTACAACGAAAGTAAAGAGTTGGACAGGTGAAATTCATACTTTACCAAATGGAAGTATTGTTCAAGTTACTAACTACTCAGTTAGTAATAGTGTAGCGTTTGTTGATGTATCTATTTCATATGAGGCTGATATTGCGAAAGCAGAGCAAGTTATTGAAGATTTATTAGTAGAATTACCTTCAAAGTACGAAAAAATGGTAACAACACCTCAATTATTAGGTGTGCAAACATTAGCTGCATCAGAAGTTATATTACGTGTTATTGCTGAAGTAGAACCGATGCAACATGCAGTTATTGCAAGGGCACTTCGTAAAGAGATTAAAAATCGTCTTGATTTACATGGAATTGAAATTCCATATCCACGTATGGTTTTATATAATCGTGAAGAATTAGTTAGTGGAAAAGCAATTTAGTATGGAGAGGAGTTTGGAGAGTGGAGCAAAAGGAATATAACTTGTATGATGTTGTAGAAATGAAGAAAGCCCATCCATGTGGCGAGAATCGTTGGAAAATTATTCGTATGGGAATGGATATCCGCATTAAGTGCGAGGGGTGTGACCATTCAGTAATGATTCCTCGAAGAGAGTTTGATCGTAAGGTGAAAAAAATACTTGTGAAGCACGAAGAATAGAGGGAGAGTAACAGTTACAGTAGGTAACTGTTACTTTTTTTCGTTTGGCGGAAACTTGTCATTTTTTTCGTTACTATCTATAATGATGAAAGATTGAGACATAGGAGTGAAAAATATGGGATTAACGGCTGGGATTGTTGGATTACCTAACGTAGGGAAGTCCACTTTATTTAATGCAATTACACAAGCAGGAGCAGAATCTGCGAACTATCCATTCTGTACAATTGATCCAAACGTAGGGATTGTAGAAGTACCAGATGAGCGTTTAAATAAATTAACGGAATTAGTAGAACCGAAAAAGACTGTTCCGACTGTATTCGAGTTTACTGATATTGCAGGTATTGTAAAAGGTGCTAGTAAAGGTGAAGGTTTAGGAAATAAATTCTTATCTCACATTCGTCAAGTAGATGCAATTTGCCAAGTTGTTCGTTGTTTTGAAGACGAAAATATTACGCACGTTTCAGGGAAAGTAGATCCAATTGATGATATTGAAACAATCAATTTAGAGCTAATTTTAGCGGACTTAGAGTCTGTTGATAAGCGTATCGAGCGTGTTGCGAAATTAGCAAGACAAAAAGATAAAGAAGCGGTATATGAGCATGAAATTTTAGTTCGTTTAAAAGAAGCTTTTGAAGAGGGAAAACCGGCTCGTACTGTTGAATTTACAGAAGAGCAGATGAAGGTTGTTAAAGGCCTTCATTTACTTACAACAAAAGAAATGTTATACGTAGCGAATGTAAGTGAAGACGATGTTATCGATCCTTCGGAAAATAAATACGTACAAATGGTAAAAGAATTTGCAGCAAATGAAAATTCTCAAGTAATCGTTGTATGTGCAAAAATCGAATCAGAAATCGCTGAATTAGACGAAGAAGAGAAAAAAGTATTCCTTGAAGAATTAGGAATTGAAGAGTCTGGTTTAGATCAATTAATTCGTGCAGCATATGACCTATTAGGACTTGCTACTTACTTTACAGCTGGCGTTCAAGAAGTACGTGCTTGGACATTTAAACAAGGAATGAAGGCACCGCAATGTGCTGGTGTTATTCATACAGACTTTGAGCGTGGATTTATTCGTGCAGAAACAGTTTCTTACGATGACTTAATGACAAACGGTTCTATGACAGCTGCAAAAGAAGCTGGAAAAGTACGTTTAGAAGGAAAAGAATATATCGTAAAAGACGGAGATGTTATGCACTTCCGTTTTAACGTTTAATTTAATATTTCCTAGGAAAAATAAAGATATGAGCTTGGCAAATATATTATATGTTTGCCAAGTTTTTTATGTATTGGTGAGTTGATTCATATAACTTACTATGATATAATCTAAACTCGTGAGTAATTACTATAAATTAATTGCTCCTTGCCCATTACGGGCCGTTTAGACCAAAAGGAGGTGAAAGTGTAATGAGAAAGTACGAAATTATGTACATCATTCGTCCTGGCGTTGAAGAAGAAGCTCAAAAAGCTTTAGTTGAACGTTTTGCAGGTGTTTTAACAAACAATGGTGCAGAAATCATTAACACGAAAGAGTGGGGTAAGCGTCGTTTAGCTTACGAAATCAACGACTTACGTGAAGGTTTCTACATGATCTTAAACGTGAAATCTAACGCAGAAGCGATTAATGAATTCGACCGTTTAGCTAAGATCAACGAAGACATCCTTCGTCATATCGTTGTTAAAGAAGAAGAAAAATAATTGATATATAAGGGAGAGTGGTTCGATTGATGAATCGTGTTATCCTCGTTGGTCGTTTAACTAAGGACCCTGACTTACGTTACACGCCCAATGGTGTTGCAGTAGCTACTTTTACGTTAGCTGTGAATCGCGCATTTGCCAATCAACAAGGTGAGCGTGAAGCTGACTTTATTAATTGTGTAATATGGCGTAAACAAGCAGAAAACGTAGCAAATTATTTGAAAAAAGGTAGCTTAGCAGGCGTAGATGGACGTCTTCAAACTCGTAATTACGAGGGACAAGATGGTAAACGTGTATACGTAACAGAAGTTCTTGCGGAAAGCGTGCAATTTTTAGAGCCGCGTAATGGCGGTGGGGAGCAACGTGGTTCATTTAATCAGCAACCATCAGGAGCTGGTTTCGGTAACCAAGGCTCTAACCCATTTGGTCAATCTAGTAATTCAGGTAACCAAGGTAACTCTGGATTTACGAAGAATGACGATCCATTTTCAAATGTAGGTCAACCGATCGACATTTCCGACGACGATTTACCGTTCTAATACAGTAAATTTGTTAGTTTTAACAAAGAATGGAGGGAAATAGACATGGCAGGACGCAAAGGTGGACGTGCGAAACGTCGTAAGGTGTGTTTCTTCACAGCTAACGGCATCACTCGCATTGACTATAAAGATGTTGATTTATTAAAACGTTTCGTTTCTGAGCGTGGTAAAATTTTACCTCGTCGTGTAACAGGAACAAGCGCGAAATACCAACGCAAACTTACAGTTGCAATTAAACGTGCTCGTCAAATGGCACTTTTACCATATGTTGGTGAATAATAGCGTATGAAATGCACAGTAGAGTCGGACTCTACTGTGCATTTTGCTATGCTTTTCTTTTTTGAAAGAGAGGTTAAAATGTGAAACAAGCAAGATTTATTACTGAAGGTGCCGCGTTGTTGGCTATATATGCAATGTTATTGCTTATATCTATGTATGTTCCGATTTTGGGTACAGTTGTAACTTTTGCGTTGCCGTTACCATTTATACTATTAATGATAAGACATAAACTATCTAATGTGCTCGTGGTTTTTGTAGCGGCACTTTTTGTTACTGTTATTGTGAGTCAACCGATGAATTTAGTGAAGACAATTATGTTTGGATTGATAGGGATTGTTTTAGGATATATGTATAAAACAAGAAAAAAGCCAGTGGAAATCTTAATAGCTGGGACGCTTGCATACTTAATTGGTTTTGTACTTATTTATGTTGCGAGTATAAAGTTTTTCAACATAGATATAATGAAGCAAATGCAAAGTATATTTAGTGAAAGTATGGCGAAAAGCGAAAAGATAGTAAGTGCTACAGGTATGCCGATTAGTAAGGAACAAAAAGAGTTACTTGCACAAATGAATGATATATTACAATCGTTACTTCCGAGTATACTTGTGCTAGTTTCAGTATGTTTTTCTTGGATTACAGTGATAATATCAGGTAGTGTTTTGAAAAAGTTAAAACATGACGTTATATCTTGGCCTAAATTTAAAGATATACAATTACCAAAGAGTATCATTTGGTATTACGTTATGTTTATTTTGTTAGCAACTTTTATAAAAGTAGAACCAACATCATATTTACATATGGTATTTTCTAACCTAAATGTCATATTTGCACTATTGCTTGTACTGCAAGGTCTGACATTTATCGCCTTTTTAGCGTATAGAAAAGGTTTTACTAAAGGGGTTCCTATTATTAGTTTTATTGCATGCATGTTTATTCCGATGCTGTTTCCTCTTGTGACAATCTTAGGTATAATTGACTTAGGGATTTCATTGCGTTCTAAAATAGGGGGATAAAATAATATTCCTTATACTATTTTAATCTGTTTAACTAACTGGAAGGTGAGTTAGTTTTACTTTATAGGAGTTGTATACATGCCTGAATTTGATAAGAAACAGTGGTTTTTATATCCTGTTTATGTATTGGCATTTTTTGTGTTTGTGCTCATTTCAATTCTCTGTTATTTTCATTTAATTATGGGGATAGCTGCTTTTGTCATTTTTTGTATCGTATTCTTTATCGTTATACGATTTGAACTTAATTTTCAAAGGAATTTCGAAAAGCATACGACAGATATGATTACAAGGGTAAAGAAAGTGAGTAATGAAGCATTTAACCAGATGCCGATTGGTATTTTGTTATACAATAAGGATTATGGGATTGATTGGGCAAATCCTTATTTATCTTCATGTCTGGGACAGCATGCATTAGCTGGATGGCACCTTTACGATGTATCAGAAGCATTACTTCTTTTCATTAAAGGAGAAACTTCTGATGATATAGTCTCTTTAAATAATCGAAAGTTTCGCGTTTTTGTAAGGAAAGAAGAAAAGTTAATTTATTTCTTTGATGTAACGGAACAAACAGAAATCGAAAAGATGTACGAGGATCAAAGGACTGTTTTAGCTGTCATCTATTTGGATAATTATGATGAAGTTACACAAGGATTAGATGATCAATTACGTACGAATATAACAAGTCTTGTGACATCGCGACTAAATGAATGGGCACTTAAGTATGGGGCGTATTTAAAACGTGCATCTTCAGAAAGATTCTTCGTTGTGCTAAATGAAAGTATTTTGACGCAGATGGAAAAAGGGAAATTTAGCATTTTAGATCAGGTGCGTGAAGAAACATCTAAAAGGAATATACCACTTACATTAAGTGTGGGTGTCGGATCAGGTGATTTACCTTTATCAGAGCTTGGAGCAATGGCTCAATCTGGTTTAGATCTTGCGCTTGGGCGTGGGGGAGACCAAGTAGCTATTAAACAAGCGACAGGTAAAGTTAAGTTCTATGGAGGTAAGACAAATCCGGTTGAAAAACGTACCCGTGTACGCGCTAGGGTCATTTCGCATGCGTTAAAGGATTTAGTATTAGAAAGTAGTAATGTCATTATTATGGGGCATAGGGCTCCCGATATGGACGCAATTGGTGCTGCGATTGGTATTTTAAAAGTGGCTCAATTAAATGAGCGTAAAGGATATATTGTGTTAGATGAAAATGATTCCGATAAAGGAATTAAGCGTTTGATGGACAAAGTGAAACAAAATGAGGAGTTATGGTCTCGTTTTATTACTCCAGAGCAAGCGATGGAATTTGCAAATGATGAGTCGTTACTTGTTGTTGTCGATACGCATAAACCTTCTATGGTGATGGAGCAAAAACTGTTACATAAAATTGAAAATGTAGTAGTTATTGATCATCATCGCCGTGGAGAAGATTTTATTGAAGATCCATTGCTAGTTTATATGGAACCATATGCTTCTTCAACAGCAGAATTGGTTACAGAATTACTTGAGTATCAACCTAAAAATTTAAAGATGACAATGTTAGAAGCGACGGCATTGTTAGCGGGTATTATTGTCGACACGAAAAGTTTCACATTCCGGACAGGGGCTCGTACATTTGATGCTGCTTCTTATTTACGCTCACATGGTGCAGATACTGTACTTGTACAAGAACTTTTAAAGGAAGATATGGATCAGTATTTACGGGTTGCAAAAGCTATAAAAAATGCGTACATTTATAAAAATGGAATTGCGATTGCTAAAGTTGATAGTGATGATTACTACGATCAAGTGCTTATTGCGCAATCGGCAGACACGTTATTAACGATGACAGGGATTATTGCATCATTTGTTGTTGCGAAACGTGGCGAGAATCTCATTGGAATTAGCAGCAGGTCTTTAGGTGAAGTGAATGTGCAGCTAATTATGGAAAACTTAGGTGGTGGCGGGCATTTGACGAATGCAGCCACACAGATGAAAAATGTTACAGTAGATGAAGCTGAGGAGAAGCTTCGATTTGTTATTGATGACTATTTACAGGGAGGCACACAATCATGAAAGTAATTTTTCTAAAAGATGTAAAAGGTAAAGGTAAAAAAGGAGAAGTAAAAAACGTACCAGATGGCTATGCAAATAACTTCTTATTAAAACAAGGATTAGCTGCTGAAGCAACAAATAGCAGTATGAAAACTTTAGAAGCTCAAAAGCGTAAAGAAGAAAAAGATGCAGCAGCAGAGCTTGAAAATGCAAAAGAGTTAAAAGAGACTTTAGAGAAATTAACTGTAGAATTAAAGGCGAAATCTGGAGAAGGTGGCCGTTTATTTGGTTCTATCACAAGCAAACAAATCGTAGATGCAATGCAAAAATCACACAAGATTAAGCTTGATAAACGTAAATTTGAAATGGACGATGCAATCCGCGCGTTAGGTTATACAAACGTTACTGTGAAATTGCATCCACAAGTAACAGCAACAGTAAAAGTTCATGTTAGTGAACAATAAAAATAAATTAAGCAAGGAGGATTGCGTATGAGTGATGTACTTGCTGATCGTACCCCTCCGCATAATATAGAGGCTGAGCAGGCGGTTTTAGGGGCCATATTGATTGATCAAGATGCGTTAACTTCAGCATCAGAGTTATTGGTACCTGATTCGTTCTATCGAACGAAACATCAAAAGATTTTTGAAGTCATGCTTGGGCTATCTGATAAGGGAGAGCCGATCGACTTAGTAATGATGACATCAGCAATGGCTGATCAAGGATTACTAGAAGAAGTTGGTGGGGTTTCTTACTTAGCAGAGTTAGCAGAAGTTGTGCCAACTGCAGCTAACGTAGAATATTACGCACGCATCATCGCTGAAAAGGCGCTTTTACGTCGTTTAATTCGCACGGCGACTCATATTGTATCGGATGGATACGAGAGAGAAGATGATGTGGATGGTCTTTTAAATGAGGCTGAGAAAAAAATATTAGAAGTATCCCATCAAACGAATGCAAAAGCATTCCAAAACATTAAAGATGTTCTTGTAGATGCTTATGACAAAATTGAACTTTTGCATAATCAAAAGGGTGAAGTTACTGGGATACCAACTGGGTTTACTGAATTAGATAAGATGACAGCAGGTTTCCAACGAAATGATTTAATTATCGTGGCAGCACGTCCATCAGTAGGGAAAACGGCATTTTCATTAAATATTGCACAAAACGTAGCGACGAAAACGGATGAAAATGTAGCGATTTTTAGTTTGGAGATGGGTGCTGATCAGCTTGTTATGCGTATGCTTTGTGCAGAAGGGAATATTGATGCACAAAGACTTCGTACTGGTTCATTAACTTCCGATGATTGGGCAAAATTAACAATGGCAATGGGGAGTCTCTCAAATGCTGGTATATATATTGATGATACGCCAGGTATTAAAGTAAATGAGATTCGAGCAAAATGTCGTAGATTAAAGCAAGAACAAGGTCTTGGTATGATTTTGATTGACTATTTGCAGCTTATTCAAGGAAGTGGGAAATCAGGAGAAAACCGTCAGCAGGAAGTATCTGAGATTTCTCGTACCTTAAAAGGGATTGCACGTGAATTGCAAGTGCCTGTTATTGCTTTATCACAGTTATCTCGTGGTGTAGAATCTCGTCAAGATAAACGCCCGATGATGTCTGATATTCGTGAATCCGGAAGTATTGAGCAGGATGCTGATATTGTAGCTTTCCTATATCGTGAAGACTACTATGATCGAGAAACGGAAAACAAAAATACAATTGAAATTATTATTGCAAAACAACGTAACGGTCCAGTAGGTTCAGTGGAACTTGCATTCGTCAAAGAGTTCAATAAGTTCGTTAACTTAGAACGTCGTTTTGAGGATGGACATGCTCCACCGGCATAAAGGCAGTATAAAAAAGAAACACATTTCTTATAATAAGATGTGTTTCTTTTTTTTTTATAAGAAAGATAAGGCTTTCATAAGTTAAATATATAATTCTTACGAACGAAAATGTTTTTTTGTGAAAAAATGTTCGCTTTTCGGTTGACTTCTCTTTCGGTTTTGGTACAATTATATTGTTTGAATAGATCGTTTGAAAATTGCGGAGGTGCTTTAATAATGTCTTCAGTAGTAGTTGTAGGAACACAATGGGGCGATGAAGGAAAAGGTAAAATCACTGATTTTCTTTCTGAGCATGCGGAAGTAGTTGCAAGATATCAAGGTGGAAATAACGCGGGACATACAATTGTTTTCGGCGGAGTTAAATATAAATTACACTTAATTCCATCTGGTATTTTCTATAAAGAGAAAATTTGTGTAATCGGAAACGGATTAGTAGTAGATCCAAAAGCATTACTTGAAGAGTTAAAATACTTACACGATCGTGGTGTAAGTACTGATAATTTACGTGTAAGTAACCGTGCACATGTTATTTTACCTTACCACTTAAAGCAAGATGAGTTAGAAGAAGCAAGTAAAGGTGATAACAAAATCGGTACAACGAAAAAAGGTATCGGTCCTGCATATATGGATAAAGCTGCTCGTATTGGTATTCGTATGGCTGATCTTTTAGACCGTGAAGCATTTAAAGAGAAGCTTGAGCGCAATTTAGTAGAAAAAAATCGTTTATTTGAAAAAATGTACGATACAGAAGGTTTCACTGTAGAAGAAATTTTCGAAGAGTACTTCGAGTACGGGCAACAAATCGCGCAATATGTATGTGATACATCTGTTGTATTAAATGATGCATTAGATAATAATCACCGTGTATTATTTGAAGGTGCGCAAGGTGTTATGCTTGATATTGACCACGGTACGTACCCGTTCGTTACATCTTCTAACCCAATTGCTGGTGGTGTAACAGTTGGAACTGGAGTTGGTCCTGCGAAAGTTACTCGCGTTGTAGGTGTATGTAAAGCATATACAAGCCGCGTTGGTGATGGTCCATTCCCTACGGAGCTTCATGATGAAATTGGTCATCAAATTCGTGAAGTTGGTCGCGAGTATGGAACGACAACTGGTCGTCCACGCCGCGTAGGTTGGTTCGATAGCGTTGTTGTAAGACATGCACGTCGTGTTAGTGGTTTAACGGATCTATCATTAAATTCTATCGACGTTTTAACAGGTATTCCAACTCTTAAAATTTGTGTTGCTTACAAATACAATGGTGAAGTTATTGATGAAGTTCCAGCTAACTTAAACATTTTAGCAAAATGTGAGCCTGTATATGAAGAGCTTCCAGGTTGGGAAGAAGATATTACTGGTGTAAAATCATTAGATGAACTTCCTGAAAATGCACGAAAATACGTAGAACGTGTTTCTGAGTTAACAGGAATTCAAATATCTATGTTCTCAGTTGGACCAGATCGTAACCAAACAAATATTGTTCGTAACGTATACGAAGCTTAATTAATAGTGTTTAGAAAAAACTCATGTCCGCATGAGTTTTTTCTTATTCTTTTATAAAAAAACGAAAAAAGTATTGCAATAAATACAGAATACATGTTATGATACATCTTGTCGTCACGAAAATATGACGTTGGTGAGTATGAGCCATTAGCTCAGTTGGTAGAGCATCTGACTTTTAATCAGAGGGTCGAAGGTTCGAGTCCTTCATGGCTCACCATTTTATTTTTCGTGGCCCGTTGGTCAAGTGGTTAAGACACCGCCCTTTCACGGCGGTAACACGGGTTCGAATCCCGTACGGGTCATGTTTTTTTTTGCTTATTTTTGGTCCCGTGGTGTAGTGGTTAACATGCCTGCCTGTCACGCAGGAGATCGCCGGTTCGACCCCGGTCGGGACCGCCACTTTTGTTTATACCACCATTAGTGGTTTTATATATAGTTTTGGCTCGGTAGCTCAGTCGGTAGAGCAGAGGACTGAAAATCCTCGTGTCGGCGGTTCGATTCCGTCCCGAGCCACTCTCAGGATATTAAGTGGGCCCACTTAATATCCTTTTTATTTATGTAATTTTACAAAACTGAGTAGTTATTTTAAAATAGAACGAGGAGCCTCTAGCAGTTGAAGCTAGAGGTTTTTCTATAGATCGTATAAGATGCCGTGTAAAAGTGGATCATACATGAGTCTATGAGAATAGAGGAGAAAATACTTAAACAAAGGATGCGGTCATATAGGACATACTATGTAAACATCAATATGTTTAGGGATTATTGACCATATTTTTATAAGGAGGAAATAGACGATGATGGGAAAGAAAATTTTAGTAGTTGATGATGAAAAGCCGATTGCAGATATTTTGAAGTTTAACTTAGAAAAAGAAGGTTTTGAAATAGTAATGGCACATGATGGTGATGAAGCAATTGAAAAGGCTAATGAAGAGCAACCAGATATGGTTTTATTAGATATTATGCTACCAGGTAAAGACGGCTTAGAGGTTTGCCGTGAAATACGTAAAAGCTCAGAAATGCCGATTATTATGCTTACAGCAAAGGACTCTGAGATTGATAAAGTATTAGGGCTTGAGCTTGGGGCAGATGATTATGTAACGAAGCCATTTAGTACAAGGGAATTACTTGCTCGTGTGAAGGCGAATTTACGCCGCCATCAACAAGGTGGTGCTGCGGAAAAAGAAGAAAATACAGAAATGGTTATTGGACCAATTGTGATTAATCCAAATGCATATAGTGTAACGAAGCGCGAGGAAAATATCGAGCTTACACATCGTGAATTTGAGTTGCTACATTATTTAGCGAAACATTTAGGACAAGTTATGACACGCGAACATTTATTACAAACAGTTTGGGGTTATGACTATTTTGGAGATGTGCGCACAGTAGACGTTACAGTACGTCGTTTGCGTGAAAAAATTGAAGATAATCCAAGCCATCCTACTTTAATTGTAACTAGACGTGGAGTAGGGTATTACTTGCGTGACCCAGAGCAGGAATAGTATATGAAGAAAGTTGGTTTTTTTCAATCTATTCATTTAAAATTTGTGCTTATATATATGCTATTAATATTAATAGCGATGCAAGTTATTGGAGTATATTTCGTAAGGGAATTAGAGAAGAGCTTAGTACAAGGTTTTAGGGATTCTTTAACGCAGCAAACAAACTTATTATCATATAATTTGAAGCAAGAGTTTAAAAAAAGTTATACAAAAGCAGAAACAGAGTCAACAGATGAAACGATTAAAACGTCAATTCGAAAATTTGCCTCTGATCAGAAGAAAGTTATACAAGAGGTAAGTGTATTTGATTCGCACAGAAAGTTACTGGCTATTTCAGATGAATCAAAGCAGAATAAGGTGAATCGAACATCAACTGATATAGCTGTTCAGCGAGTGTTAGTACAAAAAAAGCCAGAAGTGAAAATTGAGAAGGATGGTAGTACAGGTCATCGTGTTCAAGTTATGCTTACTCCGATTCTAGATGATAACGGTAAGGATGCGCTTGGTGTTATTTACATTGTGGCATCTATGGAAGATGTATATAAACAAATGAAGGATATAAATCAAATTTTTGCTACGGGAACAGTAATTGCTTTATTAGTAACGGCCGTACTTGGGATTTTGTTGGCTCAAACAATTACAAGACCAATTTCAGATATGCGGAGACAAGCAATCGAAATGGCAAAAGGAAATTATTCCAGAAAAGTAAAAGTGCATAGCCATGATGAAATTGGACAACTGGCATTATCCTTCAATAATTTATCGAAAAAATTACAACAAGCTCGTTCTTCTACAGAAAGTGAAAGGCGTAAATTATCATCTGTTTTATCACATATGACAGATGGAGTAATTGCTACTGATCGAAAAGGGGATATTATTTTACTAAATGACCCTGCGGAAAAGATGTTAAATGTTTCTCGTGAAACAGCGCTCGATCAATCTGTTTTAGAGGTATTAGGGATACAGGAAGAATTTACGCTCGATCATTTATATGAAGAGCCAGATTCTGTTTTATTAGATTTTAGTACGAGAAATGAACCATATATTTTACGTGCTAGTTTCTCTGTTATTCAAAAAGAAACAGGGAAGGCAAACGGCTTAATTGCTGTACTATATGATGTAACAGAGCAGGAACGTATAGAACGGGAACGCCGTGAGTTTGTGGCAAATGTCTCTCATGAATTAAGGACGCCATTAACGACGATGCGCAGTTATTTAGAGGCACTTACAGATGGAGCATGGCAGGATCCAAATATTGCACCACAATTTTTAACGGTTACACAAGAAGAAACAGAAAGAATGATTAGACTTGTAAATGCGTTGTTACAGCTATCTAAACTGGATAGTACAGAGCATCGTTTAATGAAAGAATGGGTCGACTTTACTGATTTCTTTAATAATATTATTGATCGCTTTGAAATGTCTAAAGAGCAAAATGTAAGTTTCAAACGATCTTTCTCTAAGAAATCTAGATTTATTGATATGGATACTGACAAAATTACTCAAGTGCTGTATAACATTATTTCTAACGCATTAAAGTATTCACCAGAAGGTGGAACAGTAACATATCGTTTACGTGATCGCGGTGATTTATTAGAAATTAGTGTAAGTGACCAAGGAATGGGTATTCCAAAAGAAAACGTTGATAAAATCTTTGAACGTTTTTATCGCGTAGATAAAGCTCGTTCAAGACAAATGGGTGGTACGGGACTTGGATTAGCAATTGCAAAAGAAATGATTGAGGCACATGGTGGCTCTATTTGGGCGAAGAGTGAAGAAGGAAAAGGGACAACTATTTATTTCACGTTACCAATGGCAGCAGATGAAGAGGACGATTGGGAATGAGTATGGAAAACTTTAAAACAATAGTTTTAATTAACCTAGTTGTAATTAGCCTATTTCTTACTTTTAATCTATGGACGTATGTGCCAGATTCTACATCCATGCAAAACGCGAAATTTGTACAGGGGAATGAAGGAATGAACCAAACTAAAATTTCCGATGTTGTCCGTCCTACTTCTATCATCGTGCATAAAGATAAAAATCATTATGGGAGCAGAAGAGAGGCAGATATAGAATCAATCTATAAGCCCCTGGAAGTAGGGGAACTACATGATTTTAGAGAGATATCAATCACTAAGGGTGATTTCCTTTCATATGTGCATGGTGAAGGGAAAGTTGAACTTGTTTTCCCTACCGATATCCCATTTGATGCAGTTAAATCCATGTTTAACATGAAAGAGAAAAGTACAGATAAGCCTAAACACTTTAATCGTATTCTCCTTGATCCTTCTAGAAGTAAGGATCAAGAAATTAAAATTAACTTTGTTTCTGATGGTGATAACTTTAAAATATACGAGGCAAAATTAAGTGGCTTGTATTTAAAAGATATTGTAAATGCCCAAAATCAATTTATAGTATCAGCAAAACCTTATTTTGATTATCAACTCAATGATATGAAAAAATTATTTTTACCAGATGGAACGACAGAGTTAAGCAATATAACATATATTTCATCTAATTTAGCAGTTGATACGTTTAAGAATGCTCTGTTTAGTGATCCTCGTTATTTAAGTCCGATTACCGAGATGTCGAAAGAAACATTTACAGATGGTATTAGATCCATGGAAATTGAAAACGATCGTCACATGCTAAAGTATAAAAACTCTTCTGTCTTAACTGAGAAAACGATAGATAATTTAATGCTTTTACAAAAAAGCTTTGAATTTGTAAGTGGTCACAGTGGGAGTTTGGATTCATATCGTTTGGACTATATGAATAAAGGAGAGACAGTATTTCGCTTAAATGAAGATGGATATCCAGTATTCAATGCAGATGGATTAGCGGAATTAAGACAAGTATGGGGATCAGAAGAAGTAATGGAATATGAAAGACCGTTGCTGTCTTTAAATACTAAAGGTATAGAACAGAAGGTTACTCTTCCGTCAGGGCATGTTGTAATAGCATCCCTAGAAAATAATCCAGAGATAAAGAAACAAGTAATTAAGGATATTGGCATTGGATACAAGTTATCACTAGATGGGCAAGTGGTTCGACTACAACCAATTTGGTATGTAAAGCTTGTTGAAGATGAAACAGGTAAACAGAAAATCTATGAGTGGAGTGAGGGAGGACTAAATGGATTGGGATCGGATTAAAACCATATTTATTGTGACCTTTTTTGTTTTGGACCTCTTTCTCATTTTCCAATTCATTCAAAAGCAAGATAGTAATCAATTGGAGCTTATTGCAGAAACAAAGATAGATCAAGAATTAAAAGCAAATAAAATTACGATGGGAAATATCCCTAAAGAACCGAAAAAAGAGTCATTTATTAGAGCGGAAAATAAAGCCTTTAAAGAAGAAGATATACAGTCTTTGAAAAATCAAACGGTGCATATACAAAATATGTACAAGATAGAAAGTAAGCTAAAAGAGCCTTTTTTAAATACGAAATCATTATCAAAAGATAAGTATAATGAATTTTTGAAGAACTATGTATTGGATGGACAAAAATATGAATTTGGAGCGGTGAAAGACTCTAAAATTTATTTCTTCCAAAAATATAAAGATAAGCCTATTTTCTATAATAATCAGGCGATGATTGTTGTGGAATTAAATGAAAAAAATGAACTTGTTTCATATACGCAGACAATGCTAACTGATTTAAAAGAAATGGGCGAAGGTGAAAAAACGAAAGAGCAAGAAATTATTACGGCTCAAACAGCTTTAGAAAATTTGTATTTAAAAAATAAAATTCATGGAAATACGCATGTTAAAGAAGCGCAAATTGGTTATGCCACTCTTACCGCATCTACTTCTAATAACCAAGTACTTGCTCCAACGTGGAATTTAAAAACGGAGCAGAAGCAGGACTTCTTTGTGAATGCAATTGAAGGACAAGTTATGGAATTAGGAGAAAAGGAAAATCAAGTGGTTGATGAACATACTGGAGTGAGAAAGAATGGGGTTGCATTTTAGCGTACTTGCAAGTGGAAGTACAGGAAATATGCTATACGTAGGAACCGATGAAAAAAAATTACTAGTCGACGCAGGTTTAAGTGGTAAAGCAACAGAGGCTTTATTTAAACAAGCAGAACTAAATATAAATGATGTATCAGGTATTCTTGTAACGCATGAGCATAGTGATCATATTAAAGGATTAGGTGTATTGGCACGTAAATATGATTTACCTGTTTATGCGAATGAGAAAACATGGAATGCAATGGAACATTTAATAGGAAATATCCCAACTGAACAAAAGTTTATTTTCTCAGTTGGTGATGTGAAAACATTTGGTGATATTGAAGTCGAGTCATTTGGAGTTTCTCATGATGCGGCAGAACCGATGTTTTATGCTTTCCATAACAATAATAGGAAATTAGCGCTTATTACAGATACGGGATACGTAAGTGACCGTATGAAGGGCGTTATTAAGGGAGCTAATGCTTTCGTATTTGAAAGTAATCATGATGTAGAAATGCTTCGTATGGGACGTTATCCATGGAGCATTAAACGACGTATTTTAAGTGACGTTGGGCATGTTTGTAATGAGGATGCTGCATTAGCGATGGCAGATGTAATTACAGATGAGACAAAGCATATTTATTTAGCTCATTTAAGCTTAGATAATAACATGAAAGAACTAGCGCGTATGTCAGTATCACAAGTACTAGAGGAAAAAGGATTTGGAGTGGGTGAATCCTTTGAAATTCACGATACAGATCCAAAAATGCCTACAAAAATTCAATACGTATAATTCTTCATTTTAGTAAACAATAAAGGTGAATATAGTTGTTTTCAGGAAGATAGGTGAACAAATATGTCCTTTATTGATGAAGAAAGTTATCGTATGAAACGTGCAGGAAAAAAGAAGCACAAAGGTATAGTTCTTTCGAGTATAGCGGGAACAATTGTAGGAGCTTCTTTATTTGCGTTTGGAGCGCCTTTATTTTCGAATTCTGCTGATACGCTTCCGCAAGCTGAAGCAAGCGGAAGTAATATGGCTGAAGCTCAAGGGATTAAACAGATTAGCTTTGTAGATGCTGTTGATCGTGCATCTGAAGCTGTTGTGGGTATTATTAACATTCAACGAGATAATTTTTCAGAGGCAGATTCAGAGGCCGGTACAGGATCAGGAGTAATTTATAAAAAGACAGATGGTAAAGCTTATATTGTAACGAATAATCATGTTGTAGCTGGAGCGAATCGTATTGAAGTAAGTCTAAGTGATGGTAAGAAGGTTCCTGGAAAAGTATTAGGAACCGATGTAGTCACAGATTTAGCTGTATTAGAAATAGATGCAAAGCATGTGAAAAAAATAATTGAAATTGGCGATTCTAATACTGTTCGCAGAGGAGAACCAGTTATTGCGATTGGAAACCCACTTGGACTGCAATTTTCTGGAACAGTTACACAAGGTATTATTTCAGCTAATGAACGTATTGTCCCTGTAGATTTAGATCAAGATGGACATTATGATTGGCAAGTAGAAGTGTTACAAACAGATGCAGCGATTAATCCGGGGAATAGTGGTGGTGCGCTTGTAAATGCAGCAGGACAATTAATTGGTATTAATTCAATGAAAATTGCTGCAAAAGAAGTAGAAGGAATCGGCCTTGCTATTCCGGTGACTAGAGCTGTTCCGATTATGAATGAACTTGAGAAGTATGGAAAAGTAAGAAGACCGTATGTTGGGATTGAACTTAGGTCATTAAATGAAATCCCAAACTATTATTGGTCAAAAACATTACATTTACCAGGTACTGTAACAGAGGGCGTTTGTATTTTGGATGTGAAAAGTCCTTCGCCAGGTGCGGATGCTGGTTTAAGAGAACATGATGTTATTGTGGCAGTAGATGGAAAACCGATTCGCGATATTATTGGATTCCGTACGGCCTTATATGATAAGGAAATTAATGATAAAATGACTCTTACGTTTTATCGTGGTACAAAAAGAGTAACAACAACAGTGAACTTAGGCATTCAAAAGTATTAAAAACAGGAGGGCCTACCTCCTGTTTTCTATTGTAGAAAAGTGAGGTGTAGAAAATGAATTTACCTTGTTGTTTAGAACATGTTGAATTAGCGTTAGATATTATTGTGGATGAGTGTGAAGTTGCACCAGTTATCAACAATGTGGATAACTCAGGAAAAGAGAAAAAACCATGTGGATTTTGTCAAAATGAGGCGATATATGTTGTATCGAACACAGATTCTCACACAATATGTGGGTAGTATTTGTGGATATGTGGATAAGTTTTGTGGATAACATGTTTGTAAGGTGGAGGATACGTGTGAATATCTCGATTATTTCAATTGGGAAATTAAAAGAAAAATATTTGAAACAAGGTATAGCAGAATACTTAAAACGATTATCTGCATACGCAAAAGTAGAAGTAATTGAATTACCTGATGAAAAGGCGCCAGAAAATTTAAGTGAAGCAGAAATGTTAATTGTAAAGGAAAAAGAAGGTATACGTATACTCGATAAAATTTCTGATGACACGCATGTGATTGCATTAGCTATAGAAGGAAAGCAAAAGTCATCAGAAGAATTTGCGGTAAGTCTAGATCGCCTTGCTACATACGGAAAGAGTAAAGTTGCATTTGTAATTGGTGGATCACTGGGACTAAGCTCAGAAGTGATGAAGCGTTCAAATGAATCACTTTCTTTTTCAAAGATGACATTGCCACATCAATTAATGCGATTAGTGTTGCTTGAGCAAGTGTATAGAGCATTTCGGATTAATCGTGGAGAACCGTATCATAAGTAATGTATTCTATGTAAAACACTGATATTATCATATTTATTTTATTATGCCTATAATTGGAGGCTATGTGAATGGTAAGTGATCAGACGAGATATTCTAGACTCGCAAATATAACAAAAATAATAAATACGAAATTAGAACTACGTGACGTATTGCAGCGTGTGACAATGGCGATATCAGAGGAAATTGTTAGGTGCGATGCTGTTGGAATTTATTTACCCCAGGAAGATGGAACATTTAGAGGGTTTGCAGGAAAACCAGAGACTATAAATGGCGTAACGCTCGATACTCAAGTAATTGATCCTGAAATAGACTTACTGGCAAAAGAGGTTATTGAAACGAAAAAAACCATCTATATTCCTGATACCTCAAAGGATCATCGACCAGATCCGAGACCGGTTAATGCATTCAAAATTAAGTCCTTATTAGCTCTGCCTATCTCATTTGGGCAAGAGTTATTTGGTCTAGTTTTTTTATTTGATTATGGAATTCCGATGAATTTAACAGATTCAGAAATTCAAAGTGTTGAAGCTTATGTAAATATGGCTGCGGTTGCAATTCAAAACACAAATAATTTAAAACAAAAGGAAAACCTTATTGCTGAGAAGCAGCTGTTACTAAATGTTACACGTGATTTATCAATGTGTTCCTCGATACAGGAGAGTTTTGATAAATGCTTTTTTTACCTAGAACAGATTTTAGAGAGTAAAAATATGACTGCCCATCTTCTAGATCCGCTAGATAAAACAACAATTAAAACAACGAAATTAAGTAAGGGCTGTCATTGGACAGAAGCGGATTGGACAGAGAAAAGCTATGAAGCCAAGATTCAAGAAGTTATTCAAACAAAAAATATAGATAGTAAGGGTCTATTGATGATTCCATTGGTTTCAATTGGAGAAGTATTAGGGGTAATCGTCGTTGGCAAAGAAGGAAAAGCTCACAATTATGATCATTCTCAACTTCAACTAGCAAAATCTATCGTTGATGCCACAGCCCCTACGTTTTCGAATTTGTCATATATGGATCAACTAGAAAGCATAGTGGAAGAGCGAACGAGAGAGCTAGCTGCTGCTAATGAAAAAGTTACAAGTGTGATTGAATGTATTACGGATGGATTTTTTATTTTAAATAATAAATGGGAATTTACGTACGTAAATAAGCACCAATATTTTCCTAAAAGAAAAACAGCAAAAGATGTATTAGGAAAGAATATATGGGATGTTTTCCCGAGTGAAATCGACACAGTTATGTATAAGGAATTTCATCGTGCGATGTCAGAGCGAACTACAGTTCATTTCGAATTTCTTTCTACTGCAGATGAATATTGGCACGAAGTTATTGCATACCCGTATGATGATGGTATTTGTTGTATTTTTAAAAACATAACGGAAAAAAAGAAATATGAACAGGAATTGAAAAGATTATCCAACATAGATTTAATAGGGCAAATGGCAGCAGGTATCAGCCATGAAATTAGAAATCCAATGACAACAGTACTAGGATTTTTACAGTTATTAAAAGAAGAGAATACCTATGAGAAACATAATAAGTACTTTCATTTAATGATTGAAGAACTTAACCGTGCCAATTCTATTATTACTGAATTTCTCTCAATGGGTAATACAAGGAAATCGGATTTGCAGATGTTAGATTTAAATTCAATTATCCACGATATTATTCCTTTAATAAAGATTGATACGTACAATCAAAATAAATATATTCAAGTCGATACAAATGACATTCCAGAATTACTTTTAAATCGTAATGAAATACGGCAATTATTAATGAATCTATATCGTAATGGCTTAGAAGCGATGAATACAGGGAAAGTTCTAACCATTAGCACTTACAAGGAAGGTCAAAATTGTGTGGTGCTTGCAGTGCGGGATCAAGGAAAAGGTATCAGGCCTGAAGTATTAGAGAAACTGGGTACGCCGTTTTACACGACCAAAGATAATGGAACTGGATTGGGGCTAGGTGTATGTTATGCCATTGCTGCCCGCCATAATGCAAAAATAGAAATTCAAACAGGATCGGAAGGCACTACCTTTTTTGTTAAATTTAATTATGAAAATAATAAAAAATAACCTTATTTAGAATAGTTACGGTGAACCGTATCATAAATAAATTTATTCTTTGCATATAAAAGGATAAAAAGACCATTGGACAAAAATTACCGATGGTCTTTTAAATATTATTAGATGGTATGTAGATTTCCTAAAATAAGTATGTTTCTATTTCCATAAAAATATGCTGTAATATGAAGAGGAAAAAGTATAAGTAGTTAGAGAAGTGAGGAATTAAAGGTGAAGAAGTTTAAGAAGTTTTACTTGGAGATTACGAGTGTATGTAATCTTGCGTGTAGCTTTTGTCCGCCGACGGAAAGGCAGAAGCAATTCATTTCTGTGGAGGATTTTGCTAAAAGATTAGACCAAATTAAACCTCACACAGACTACATTTATTTGCACGTGAAGGGTGAGCCGTTGCTCCACCCGAAAATAGATCAACTATTAGACTTAAGTCATGAAAAAGGGTTTAAAGTTAATATTACAACGAACGGAACGTTAATTAATAAGAGAAGACATAGGCTGTTAAATAAGCCTGCGTTAAGACAAATGAATTTTTCACTGCATAGTTTTGATGGACATCCAGGTTCGCAAGATAAAGAGGGCTATGTAAGGAGTATACTTTCCTTCATTAGGGAAGCGACAAGTCAATCAGATTTAATTGTATCGTTAAGGTTATGGAATTTAACTCAGGATAATAAAACGAATGCTGAAATCCAGAAAAATAGAGAGTTATTATCTATAATTGAAAATGAATTTGATCTATCTTATCAAATTGAAGAGAAGCTTACACCAGGAAAAGGTATAAAAATTGCAGAACGTGTCTTTATTAATCAAGACTATGAATTCCAGTGGCCAGCATTACATGAAGAAGAGGATGATGGGAAAGGATTCTGTCATGGACTTCGTAATCAAGCGGGTATTTTAGCGAATGGAACAGTTATTCCTTGTTGTTTAGATGGTGAAGGGATTATTAACCTTGGGAATATTAATAATGATTCATTTTCTAACATTATCGAAGGTGAAAGAGCAACAAACATTGTCGATGGATTTTCGAAAAGAGTTGCGGTTGAAGAACTTTGCAGGAAATGTGGATATCGCAAACGGTTTGGGAAGTAAATATGAAATAAGCCCTCATAAAGCGAGGGCTTATTTTTTATACTTGATAAGAATGCTCTAATTTATCAATTAATGAACCAACGTAAGAAACAGCTTTACGGATTGCATCTGGTTTTGACATATCTACTCCGGCATGTTTCATTGTACCACCAGCGATCAATAGCAGGTTGTACTTCCTCTTTAATCATTTGAGCTACTGCAGTGGATGCAGTGTGTGCTGCCTTTTTTGTAGTATTTCTAGTAACGATTTACGGAAAGGTTCAAGTTAATTTAAGAATTAATATACTTTGTCACCATTGAAAATCGAGTTTTTCACGACAACATAATCTACAGTACGAATAGCATCTAATTTTGTTCCACCAGCGTAAGAGATAGAAGATTGAAGATCTTGTTCCATTTCGATTAACGTATCTTCTAAAGAACCTTTATGCTCAACGAACATTTTCTTACCTTCAACGTTTTTCTTCTCACCCTTTTGGAATTCAGAAGCAGAACCGAAGTATTCTTTATAAAGTTTGCCATCTCTTTCAATTGTTTCCCCTGGAGACTCTTCGTGACCAGCGAATAGAGAACCGATCATGACCATAGTTGCCCCAAATCGTATAGATTTAGCTACGTCGCCGTGTGTACGAATACCACCATCAGCGATAATTGGCTTACTTGCAGCTTTTGCACACCAGCGAAGTGCAGCTAGCTGCCAACCACCAGTTCCGAAGCCTGTTTTAATTTTAGTAATACAAACTTTACCAGGTCCAATACCAACTTTTGTTGCATCGGCACCAGCATTTTCTAATTCTCTTACCGCTTCTGGAGTTCCAACGTTTCCAGCGATAACGAAGCTCTCTGGTAAATGTTTTTTAATATGTTGAATCATGTTAATCACAGCATTAGAATGACCGTGTGCGATATCAATCGTGATATATTCAGGTGTCAGTTGCTCAGCAGCTAATTGTTGTACAAATTCATATTCGTCCTCTTTTACACCAACGCTGATAGAAGCGATTAATCCACGTGATTGCATATCTCTAATGAATGAGATTCGTTTCTCTGGTTGGAAACGATGCATGATATAAAAGTAGTTGTTCTCAGCTAAATAAGTTGCAATTCTTTCATCAATAATCGTTTGCATATTTGCAGGTACGACAGGTAATTTAAATTTATGTTTTCCTAAAGTGACAGTTGTATCACATTCAGAGCGGCTATTTACAATACATTTTGCAGGAATTAATTGAATATCTTCATAGTCGAATACGTTTTCCATCATTTACACCCCTAAAATACGAATATTTTATTTTTATTAATCAAAAATGTTCGTCCATAGGATAATTTACATTATTTTTATTAAGAAGTCAAAGGATTTCTTAACATTTTTTGAAAAAGTAGATTTTATATCTGAAAAACAACGTTAAAAACGAATTTAAAACGTTTTTTTATTTTTATTGTTCGTTTATGAAAAAAGTTGAAAAATTAAGATAATTATACAAGGTTGTATGTATTCTTTTTATTTTTTTGGAGTGGATGTAGGATACTATGAAAAGGTTAATGCTAACAATACGAGAAAAAGATGTTATCAAGTAGTTGAACATTATATGAAATGATAAGG